>JANLWZ010000129.1:0-9965 GCA_031364865.1 Elusimicrobiota bacterium | reverse complement strand
CCCGGGCGGACTCGAAGCCAAAACGGCGGCCAGCCTCGCGCACAATACGACCTACTACTTTGCCATCAAAGGTGTGGACGTGGCAGGCAACACGGGCTATCTCTCCAACAATTCCGGCGCTTCGACGCTGACGGATAATCTTTCCGGCGTGCAGATCGTGGACGTCGGCCAAAGCAGCGTCACGATGACCTGGACGGGGCTGGGCGCCCTAGGTTCGCACGGCTACCTGGTACACGCATCTACTCTCGCCAACTTCACGGGCACCGTACGTTCCACGACAACGTCCAACACTTTCCTTAATACGCTCACGGTCTTCAATCTGCGACGCGGTAAATTCACCTACTTGAAAGCGGGCGGACTCAATTGGAACGATGTGCCGAATTTTGCCGCCGCCTTGACCACGACCACACTGCCCGGGCCGCCGCCGCTCACGCCGACGTTCACCTCCGTCTATGCTTCGAGTATTGCGATGACATGGGGGGACGTTGTCCCCGATGTCGGCTATAACGCTGAGGCGTCGTTGACGTCCGGCTTTGTCGCGATCGACCAGTCTTCCGTGACGCTGAGTGTCGCGCTAAGCACACTCACGATCCAGAATCTTTTTGCGAATGCGACGTATTACCTGCGCGCGGGCAGTCTCTATGACGACACGACCGCCTATGCGAACTCTGTGCCGGCTTCCACAATCACCGTGGCGGCTGTGCCGACCGGTGGTGCGTTTGGCATGGTCGGGCCTTCGAGCATGACGATCACATGGAGCGGTTCGATCAACTCCCCGGGCACCAATTTCCGCGTGGAGCTCTCGAGTATTTCGGCTCTTGGCGCTTCGACCGCGGCGGCGACCACGTCGGCCTTGACGTCAACTCTGACGGGACTCACGCAGGACACGACCTATTGGACGCGTGTGAAAGCTCTCGGATGGGCGGGCGCCGATAGTCCTTATCTCTTTGTGGGCAGCTCCATCACGGGAACCGTGACGCCGCTCTACACTCCGACCTTTGCAGGTTTTTCGAATGTCTATCTCACGAGCGTCACGGTAGCATGGGCGCTCTCGGGCCCCGCGCAGATCGTTTACGACGTGGATCTTGCGCCGGCCAATCCGTTCGCGACGCACATCACCTCGAACGTCGTCTCAGGGCCAGCCATCGATGTGGCCGGTCTTGGTATCAACTCGATCTACACCGCGCGCGTGCGCGCGCATAGTCTTCTTTCCGGCAACGTGTCCGCATGGTCGAATTCCTACAGCACGTATACGTTGGCTGTCGCACCTACGGTATTGTCCACCACAGGCGTGGCCAATACGTACGTCTGGCTGGCCTGGAACGGCGGCGCTAACCCGGCCAACACGCTGTATTCGATCGAACGGTCTACCGATGGAGTCGTTTTCGCGCAAGTAGGTGCGATCCGGGCGACGTCATACCAGGATTACACCGTCGGAGCTGGAACGGCATACGTTTTCCGCGTAAGAGCGATCAGCGAAGGCGGCATGCCTACCGCGTACACCAATTCAGTCCTCGTGATGACGTCGGGCACCGCGAGCGCGCCTAGACGGCCGCTCGGGTTTTGGGCCGAAAGAGCGGATGTCGGCGGCGGCAACATACAGTCGACGTACCACTGGAGCCCCGTGACTCAGCGTGAGGATGGCACGGCTCTCTCGAACCTCGCCGGCTATCGCGTTTATGTGTCGTCGAGTCTCTACCTGCCAAGAGCGCAGTGGACGGTTGCCGGCAATGTCGTGACGAATGAATGGCAGGTGACCTCGCCCGCCACCGATACCGAATACTACTGCTTCCGGGCTTACGACTCCGGCGGAAATCTTTCAGACTACACGCAGATCATCGACAACACGAGTGATTACAATCACTTCTTCATGGCGGCCGACAATGTGACGCACGTCCAGCTGCCGCAGTCGGCCGCCAACAAACTGCGCGCGCCGATGAATACGTATGGATCCGATATGTGGATGTCGGTGGACCAGGTCGCTTCCCAAGAAACCGGACGCGTCATCCGTTCCGTGTCCGTCGGGGTGTACGACGGCATCACCAGCAATCTTGTGACGGATCTGCGGTTTGATCCGCCGGTTGTGCGGATGATCATCGGCTATACCGTGCAGGGGGGCAATGTCGTCGCTGGGGCCCCGGAGCCCAGCATGATGGGCGTCGCGCACGCTCCCGTGATCTCGGCCGGCAACGCCGCCGAACAGCTGTCGCTCTTCTGGCACAACGGTTTGGAATGGATCAAAGTAACAGGTCTCGTGAATACGGCCGATCAGACCGTGAGCGGCACAGGATCGCGCGTAGGCTCGTTCCAGATCCGTGCCGCGACGCACGCTCCGGGCGCGACGCTGACGAAAGTTTTCCCGCGCATCATCACGCCCAACGGCGACGGCTGGAACGATAAAGCGATCTTCCAGTTCGACAATCATGAGCTGCTGCCGCTCTCCGGTAAAGTCTTCGATATCGCCGGAGCATTCGTCTCGAACCTCGTGACCGGCCCCAACCCGGACTCGACTCTCGCCTGGGACGGCAAAGACTCCGGCGGTTCACCCGTCCCCGGCGGCATTTATGTGTACCAAGTGGATGTGGGCGGAACGCCTGAGACTGGTACTATCGTGGTGGCGCGGTGATGAACGGCAGATCTCAGGGTACATACGGCGGAGCTCAGGCTACAAACGGCGGAGCTCCAGTTTCAAACTGCGGATCTTTGGCCACCAACAGCGGATCTTTCGCGACGAGAAGCGGGCCTAAGATCTGCCGTATGCAGGTTGAGATCCGCCGTATGAGTCTTAAGATCCGCCTTCCGACGCCTGAGATCCGCCGCATGTGGCCAGAGGTCCGCAGTTTGATGCTTAGGGAGGCTTCGTCAAACAGGGTTCGGAGAATCATCTTCGCCCTCGGGCCTCAAGCCTCCAGTCACTCGCTGTCCCACCGCCCTGCCGGAGACGCGATCAAAACACTTTTCAGTGTGCCGAGGGGGCTCCCCCGGTCCGGCGAGCGAATTAACATCTACAGGCGTCGATGCTGAGCGAGCGGACTGGGGGGCCCCCGAAGGCATAAATTTGAGGTTTTGGAGTGTTGACAAAAGACTTAACTGGGCTTAACCTTAGGAGGGTTACTGTAATGAAAAGACTACTCATGATTGCCGTACTCTTACTTCAGGCTTCTGGCCTGTGGGCGTTGGCGTCATTGGGTTCCATTACCCTCACTGAGGTGAAATGCCGCATCCTCACCCCCAACGGCGACGGTCTGAACGATAAAGCCCGTTTTGAGCTCGACAATCCTGAACAGCTTCCCGTGACCGGCACCATCTTCGATCTGAGCGGCGCGCGTGTGGGCACTATCCAGCAGGGACTCACCCCGGACGTCGTCCTCTGGGACGGCAAAAGCGAAGATGGCCAGACGGTCGCGGGTGGAGTCTACATCTACCAGCTGGAGTTCCACGGCAAATTCGCGACGGGCATGGTCACGGTCGCCCGCTGATTTGTTACCGATAAAATTGCTTCGCCAGCAGGACGGTTTCACCATCCTGGAAATCCTCGCCTCCGTAGCCATCGTCACCATCCTTGCCGCCATCTTCGCCGGGTTTTCCGATACTTATTTTCAGGATAGTCGAGATGACAAAAGAAAAGCAGACCTGGCTTCGCTGGCCATGGCCATTATGGCTCACGAGGAAGTGAAGGAGGCGTATCCATCGACAGGGGATGTGTGGTTTTCTTCAGAACCGGGCGATGCCGCCATTTCCAACAACAACGGCAATTGGGTCCCGGGGCTTGTGCCTGAATTTCTACCTAAATTACCCAGAGATCCCAATGGCGGCCGTTCATCGATCGCGGTGTGCAACAATGGAGAAAAGCGCGCGTTTCGGTACCGCAGCAACGGCAAAAACGGGTTCAAACTTATGACGCACTGCAGCATGGAGGGTCCCATCATCGCTGGCTCGGAAAATCTGGATCCCATACGTCCCGACAGGGCTTTTATGATCTGCAGCGGCGGCCCCGCCTGCAGCTGGTGAGCCTATGAAAAGGGGCGGCAACAAAGGGTTTACCATCGTCGAGATCATGGTAGTGGTCGCGCTCATCGGGATTCTGGTGGGAGCCACGATGCGAATGGTCGGCGCTGAGCTTGCCGTTGCCCGAGACACCCGGCGCAAGGCGGACCTGAAAAAACTTCAGACCGCATTAGGAGTTTACTATGCCAAGTATGGTAGTTATCCTTCGACGGGCGGCAGCTATTATTTCTCAGAACCCAATTGCGGCGGTGCCTATACCGATAATGGCGGAAATTGGATCCCCGGGCTGGCGCCCAGGTACATTCCCAAATTGCCTCGAGATCCGAATGGAGGCCCCTCTTCTCAGCCAGCCCCTTGCGACAGCTACTGTAAATCCTACTTCTATACGAGTGATGGAAAAGACTACAAGCTAATGGCTCATTGCAGTCCGGAAGGTCCGCTTTTAGCCACAGATCCCTTTTACGACCCGCAACGGCCAACCTCGGCCTGGATGGTCTGCAGCGGCGACCCTGCCTGCTCGGCATGGTAACCACAGTGCGTGCTCGCCGACTATTTGGCGTAGGCGGTTTAACCCTTATGGAAATCATGGTGTCGATCTTCATCATGAGCATATTGGCGGGCATCGCCACCCGAAGCGTGAAGTTCCACGTCCAAAAGACGCGGGACATGCGGCGAAAGGCGGATCTAAGACAACTGCAAAAGGGACTAACGACGTACTTCGCCCGGAATGGTAGGTTCCCGTCGACAGGCGCTCCCTGCGGTGACAATTCCTGTTATTACACCTCCGAGCCAAACTACGCAGCTTTTTCCAATAATGGTGGGAACTGGATCCCCGGACTGGCGCCGACTTATATTGGACAACTGCCTCGGGATCCGAAGGGAGATAAATCTACAATTGCACCATGTAGTGCCTGGGCGCTCAGGTCATATCTTTACACAAGCGATGGCAATAATTACAAATTGATCGCCCACTGCAGCCCAGAAGGAACACTCAGTATCCCCACGGATCCCTATTACGATCCTCAACGGCCCAATCGTGCCTGGATGGTCTGCAGTGGCGAACCAACCGCCTGTAACTGGTAATTAACATTCTAGACATCTCCCTGTAACACACTCATGTGACACTATGTAGGTGGAACTGCTCCAAAAAACTTGCCGAGGCCAAGCGCTCGCCGCTTTTCTCTCCTTTGCCCTCCTCTTTTTTTCCTTCAGCTCAGCCGCTTCCGCGGATTCTGGCACTGAGGGCGCCTCCTTTTTAGATATCCCCGTAGGAGCAGCTCCGGCCGCTCTGGGTTCGGCCTACACCGCGCGAGCCACGGACGCCTACAGCCCCATCTGGAACCCCGCCGGGCTTGGGTTTCTTCCCGGCCCGCAACTCGCCGCTCAGCATCTTGCCTATCTTGAATCCATTCATTATGAATTTGCCAGTGTTGCAATTCCTCTGCGAAAAGACGTTTCAGCGCTCGGTTTTTCCATGCAATATCTTGGAAGCGGCGATATCGCTGGCACCACTACCGGCGGCACATCCACCGGCGATTACTCCAGTCATTATGCCGCCTACAGCGTCGCCTACGGTCAACGCCTCAGTGAAAATCTCTCCCTGGGACTCACCGGAAAAATGATTGAAGCCAAGATTCAGGACACCTCCGCCATGGCCTTCGCCGGAGACGCGGGAATGCTTTACCGGGCCCGACCCAATCTCCAGCTCGCGGCAACCGTAGTCAATTTCGGGAATCAACTAAAGTTCGATGCTGCCGGTGACGATTTGCCGCTCGCTTTTCATGCAGGTGCCGCCTATCTGCCCCATCAGCATTGGGCGCTTTCGGTAGAAGGCGTTTACAGCAAGACGGGTCTCTTTTCAGGCCGGACCGGGATCGAATGGAAGCCGATGAGCATGCTGGCGCTCCGGGCGGGCTACAAAACCGACACCATGAAAGAACTTTCAGCGCTGGCAGGATTCACCACCGGAGTTGGGATCGCTGTCTGGGGTCAAGAACTGGCCTACGCCTGGCTGCCGTATGGAGATCTGGGAGATACGCACTATCTATCGCTCGTGATAAAATTCGGCGAACGGGAAAGGGAAAGACGGAATTTAATCCATTTCCAGAAAAACAAGACCTACCGAAACGCAGGTCCCGCCAAAGCCGATGACTCTTATCAGCAGTTAATCGAACTGATGAACACAACCGAACCGCACGTGGTTCAAAAGAATTCAAAACAACGAGACTCGCGGTGAAGCTGCCGGGTCTAGTGATTCTGACGTTAACTCTCTTCTCTCCCTTTGCGCTCGCTGGGAACGTGGAGTATTTCGGCTACTACGGCTCAAACATCAACCTGGGTAACTGCCCGAATTACGATTGTTCGGCGGAGTACGCCGATCACGGCAACGTCGCTTGGATAAATATCGACCCCGATGGGACGCCAGGTAATTGGCTGGACCAGGTCAAGACGGCTTCGCGGCGCGGCCAGAAAAGCGTCCTGGACGTGAGGGGTGTGTTTTTCTCGAGTATGGCGGGATGGCAAGTCACGTGGCCCAAGGTGGCCGGCATGCTCGCGCCCTATATAGGCAGTGTGGCCGCATTCTATACGGCGGACGAACCATTCGCGAATTGTGCCATTCAGAACCAGCACCCCGAATGGGGTATCCCCTGCGATCCAGTCGTCCTCAAACAAACTTTAGAAACTGTTAATGCCGCCCTGAAAAACACCTTTCCTCAAATCCCGGTCGCCGCGATTTTCACACCACCTGAAATTGAAGATGTTGGGTCTTGGGCTATACCAGGAGGGACCTTCCCTGCAGGCTACGATTGGGTGGGATTCGACAATTATGGCGCCGATTGCAATAGCCTTACCTCCACGCAAAATAAGCTTCTGCAAAAGTTAACCCCTGGACAGCGGGCGATACTCGTTCCCGTCGGATTCTATAGGGAAGGGGGACCTAATATTGATGACTTGTTGGACCGGGCGAACTGTAACTATGGTCTCGCGTCTGATCCCAGAGTTGTGGCGGTTTTTCCGTTTATCTGGCAGAGCTTTCCCCAACCTGGGGAATTTCCCTACATCGGAACGCGCGATATTCCTGAACTGCGCGCACACTATGCCAACCTCGCGAAAGCTATGGTCCCGCTTCCTCCGGTGCCGGCCATCACGAGCGCAGGATCCGCCTCAGGAACAGTTGGCAGTCCGTTCAACTATAAAATCACCGGCTCGAACTCACCCACGAACTTTGGAGCGACAGGTCTTCCAGCGGGACTTGCTCTGGATCAAGATTCGGGAATCATTTCCGGCACTCCGACCGCCGCGGGCAGCTATCCCGTCACCCTGAGAGCCCTCAACCGGGGAGGAACAGGCAGCGATTCATTAACGCTTACGGTTAACCCGGCTCCGGTCGTGCTACCCCCGCTGCCGGTCATCAACAGCATCAGTTTTGCTTATGGAACCCTCAGCAGCACGTTCTCTTATCAGATCACCGCGACCAATAATCCCTCGAGCTTTACGCTCACGTCTTGTTTATCGGGCTGCATCAGTCCTAAGTTGCCCAACGGCCTGACGTTCAATACCCAAACGGGTGTAGTCTCCGGCACGCCGACCCAACTGGGGACTTTCAATAATTGGGTGAGCGCAACCAACAGCGGAGGGACCGGACTCAAAGCGCCGTTTTTTGTGACGATCAATCCCGCACCGCCGGTCATCACCATCCCGGCAAGTGTCAGCGGACAGGTGGGCGTGCCCTTCAGCTATCAAATTTCAGCAACCAATAACCCCATCATCTATGAAGCCTATGAGCTTCCTGCTGGTCTGTCAGTCAACGGAGCTACGGGCCTGATCTCCGGCACGCCGACCACGGCAGGCACGTCCACTGTCTTCCTGAGGGCCGGCAATGTCGCCGGAACCAACGGCGTCTACCTGACTTTACGGATCACCCCGCCATTTCTCCAAGGCAAGGGACATGTCAAGCATTACGGGTTTTACGGCCAGGGAATTAGTGACAACGCCAAAGTGAAGGGGTCGGTTAATCTTTCCGGAGTAGGGGGAACCACCTTAACGGCGAAGACCCGCAACGAGATTGAGGTGAATGCCGACTATGGCATTTACACGTATTACAGCGTTCAAGATCTCTTCTTCTATGACGACGCCGTTCCTGCGAATATGGTCCCGCTGCGCAGCGACTACCAGATGCGATGGGACGCCTTTGCCAATCAGATCGCGCCCTACGTTTCGAACGGCTCGATCGCCGCGTTTTATCTCTACGATGAACCCAACTCCAACCGGTTTAATCTGGGCATTTCCAAAACTGCAATGTTCAATGAACTGCAGCTCGCCGCGAAGGCCATCAAGAAGTCCTTCCCCAACACACCTATCTGGGTGGTCGAGCAGTATCCCTTTTTAGATCCCGCTCAAAGCCCGCAGATACCGGGTCCCTCTGGGAAACCCATTCTCTTTCCGCCCGAAATTGACTGGATTGGCTTTGACTGCTATTACGGGACATTTGATACGTGTGGAGGTAAAGGCATTCCGCATTATTTCAATCAGCTCAAGTCGGGCTTAACCCCGAATCAAAAAATTGTGTTAGTCCCTCAAGTGGCCCCTTTTACGGCCGCTCCGACCGTCGCTGATCAGGAGTTCATCCTGGAGCTCAACCGAAAATATTATGAGCTCGCGCAGTCGACCCATGTGGTGGCCGTGTTCGGTTTTATCGCCAGCGATTACGGCCCGTTCGACGGCAAGACCTTCTGGGGAGGACTGGATGACACCTGGGGCAGCTTAAACAACAGTGTCGTCAGGGATGCCCTGCTCGCCATGGGGCGAGACCTGCTTGCCGGGATTCCAGTCCCGACTCCTCCCAACGTGCCTCCCACACCCACTTTTGTCGAGGGGCTTGGCCACATCCGTTACTATGGATTTTACGGGCATAGGATTTATTCCAATCCCAAGGTCGCAGGTTCGATCAACGCGGCTTTTGCAAGCGAAGTCTCGTCCACGGATGCGACGTCTACGGTGGAAAATCATGCGGCGTTTGGAATCCATTCGTTTTACAGTGTGAATACGGTATTTTTCTTTGACGACAGCGGCAAAGAAGTGTCACTGGCTGTCAATTACCAGGCGAAGTGGGATGCGCTTGCTCTCAAAGTAGCCCCGTATGTCGCCAATGGGTCGATCGCCGCGTTTTATCTAGGCGAAGAAGCTTACGGCAACCTTGAATATAAATTCGGGCTCAGCAGAAGCGCCTCCTACGACATTCTCCAGACCGCCGCGCGAGCCATGAAGAAGACCTTCCCAAATACGCCCATCTTTGTCGTCGAAGACCGACTGCATCTCGATCCGCAGCATTTCGATCCGGCCAGCGGCAAAAATATCTTGTTTCCTCCAGAAGTCGATTGGGTAGGGTTTGATTGCTACGACGGAACGTTCGAATCCTGCGGCTACGAAGGCCACGGGATTCCTTACTACGTTAGCTTGGTCGAATCGGGACTTGCGCCGCATCAGAAAATGGTGATCGTCCCGCAGATGGGTGGCTATCCCTCGCACAGCATCGTATCGACACCCACCGTAAGACCCACCAGCGCAGATCAGGATTTTATTATGGCGCTCAATGAAAAATATCATGACCTGATTCAGTCCAATCCAAAAGTCGTGGCGGTGCTCGGCTTCACCGCTGAGAATTATCCGACCGATCCGACGCAAACGCTTTGGTGGGGAGCTCTTGAGGACGACTGGGCTGGCCTCGACAACAAGCGGATCATCGATTACCTCCGCGGCAATGGCAAAAGGATGCTTTTTCAGACGTCATGTCGTATTGAGCTGCCATTCAATACCAAAGGATACGCTAATGGCGCCACCACGTTTACGGACAATTACCTGATTTCTTCATCCGATCCGGATCGGTGCATGCAGCGAGCGACGGATTTTTACTACTTTTGGGGCGCAAACTATTTTGCGGGACATAGCGTCAAGGC
>JANLWZ010000113.1:0-7213 GCA_031364865.1 Elusimicrobiota bacterium | reverse complement strand
TGGAATCTCGTCTTCGGGACCCAGGGCATTTACGAAGGTATCAAACTTACCCGCTTTGTCTACCGCGAGCGGTCCAGTGTGCGCAATGCCGCGGCCGGTATCCAGATGGTACTTCGCATTGGAAAGGGTACAGGTTTTCTCCATATGCACCATGCCCTGCAGGCGGAAGCGCAGCGAAGGGATGGAAGAATAAACCTTCTGCGTGGGGGTCACCTGGAGCTCGATACGCGGCGCAGCGGGGCATAGCGCCACAATCTTTCCAGAGATGGGTTCTGACCACTGGCTCACGAGCTTCACCCACTTACCCTTTTCTTTCGAAAGGCCTCGGACGCGCACCATATAGGAATAAATGCCGGGCGTTAGCGCCTTATCCTGGTACGTCGTTTCTTTGGAGAAGAATACTTTCTCATCGGAGCGTTCGACATCGAAGCCGAAGTCCTTCATGGAGGTCAGCGCATCGGGCTTGTTCCATTGCCAGGAGAGCGAAATCGTTTTGTCGATCACAACGACCTGCACATTGTAGGGTGCCGTAAAGGCCATGCGTTCTTCGGGAGGAGCCTTCGCATACACCCCGGGGACGTTCCACACAAATACACAAAGCACCAGAATCATCCATTTGTTGGACATAATCGCCCCTAGATTGGAAATGTGTATTTGTGTAGAACGTCCCCTGGCTTTAAGGTGCGAGTGAAGAAACATCGGGGTATTGCTCTCTTAAGGATTTATCGAGGGTCGTGGCCTTTTCGTAAGCCGCCGACGCTTTGTCCGTTTTGTTCTGCTTCATATAAAGTCGAGCCAGGTTCAGATGAATCTGCGCGTCCGTGGGATCTTTTTCAGCGGCCTGCTGATAATTAGAAACTGCCGAGACGAGGTCGTTACGCAGGTACGCGAGATTGCCCAAGTTGTTAAAAGCGGCGGCGGCAGTTTTAGGATCGGTTCGCGCTTTGACGAAATATTCTTTGGCTTCTTCGTAGCGCTTAAATTCCACCGCGAGAAATCCGAGCTTGAGCCAGGGTTCGCCGCTCGTGGGCGATTCCAGCGCCGCGGCTTTGGCTTTAGCGAGCGTGGTCTGCCATTTCAATTCCGCCAAGGCTTTCCAATCCGGCAGAAATTTCTGTTCGATCGCTTCCTTCGCCGGCGCCTTTGCGCCCGAAGCGATGTCCGGCAAAGTCGCCGGCTCATAAGTCTTCCACGCCTGATGAATATCGATGAGCCGGAGTTTCCCCTGAGAAGACCATTTCTGATACTGCGCCGCGCCCTGCTTCCAGGCGGCCATGAAAGGCGAGCCGAGCATCGTGGCTTCAATGGGTATCCAGTAGCTGCCGGCATAGGAGACCAGCAGGTTGTCCGGGAAGCCCAGCAGTTCCTTCTGCGAGACGCCCGTATCGAACATGATGAACAGATGCCCCGGGACGTCTATGGCGCACGCCGCGATGGTCAGACTTTCCAGAGCGGAGGCCAGGAGCGCGACGACATCGGCGCAATCGCCGCTCTTTCGCGAAAGCGTTTCGCGCGCAAACTGCAGGCTGTCGACGGTGGCCGTATCCAGCGAGACGCGGTCATAAGGATTGTTGGGCCGCGGCACATAGCTGATGCCGTAGGTGCCCAGAGCGCTGAACGCGGCCCAGGCCGTGGTGATCGAAATAGGCAGAGGAGCCCCTTTGTGCGCCTCTGCAAAAGGAATGGCCGCCTGCCGTGAGAAGTCGACGACCGGAGGATCGTTCGGTGTGACGAAGGAGGCAAACTGGTCCTTTTCTTCCCAGCGGATACTGTTGCGTGAATAAAGCTTGAACGGCAGATTCTTTTCAAACGATACCGGCTGATCCCCTGTGAAGTAGAGCAGTTTGAGCTGCGCCTGCATCGGCGTTGTCTCGCTCACTTCGAGGATCCGGTTGTTGAACGTCGCTGTGAAGGAAATCTCTTTTTCTTCTTTCACGCGCAATTCAGGGATGACCGTTTCGGAAGGGTAATCCATATAGCCCTGGATCTGGAAAAGGATCTTTAGATTTTGAATCGGCGAGGTACCCCGATTCAGGACCGTCATGCGGCCGGCCGGTACGCGGCTGTAATATTTGTAATGCGCCGAAAAAATGTCGTCGATATGAGACGCGGTGATCTCCACCCGCGGGCCGCTGGTGATGGGCTTGGCCATTCCCAGCACGCGCACCGAAGGCAGGCTCATCGCGCCCTGCACAAGCTGGGCGGACACCGTATAGGTATAGGTCGTTTCCGGCGTCAGGCTGTCATCAATGAAAGTCGTTTCCACCGTTTCCTTGAGCGCCACAATCTCTCCTTGCGGAGACACGCGCGAAACCACGTAGCGCGCCGGGATGCGGGTCTTCACAGGATTCCACTTGAGCGCGACATTGCCCTCTCCATTTTCGGCCGTCAATTGCGTGGGCGTCGGCGGCAGAAGAGCGATATGGAAAATCTGGATGCGTCCTTCTTCGGCCACGGCAAGATCGCCATTTTCATTTAAGGAAAAATCGCGTGGTCTGTTGAGACAGCCCGGCGCTTTTCCAGGAGTGCCGAAGCCTCCGAGATAAACACCTTGAGGATCGTAAGCCAGGATACGCCCTTTGGCGGCGTCCAGCACGAGCAGATTGCCTTCCCGGTCGACAGCCACCTGCCGCGGCTCTTCCAGCGTCTCGGGTCCAAGCTTGCCGATCTCGCGCAGAAACCGCCCGGACGTGTTGAAGGTCACCACTTTCTGATTGCTGAGATCGGCCACATGCAGCTGTTCCTTGTCCCAGGCGATCGCGACCGGATTTTTCAGCTGTCCTGGGCCTGTGCCTTTTTCCCCGCCCGCGTATTGAAAGAGCCCTTGATGATTCAGGGCCTGGAACTTGCCTTGTCCGGCTTCTACGACAAAAAGTAAGCCTTGAGGCGAACAAGCGAGGCCTTGCGGCCTCCGCAGATTTTTGAATTCGGTCATCACTTCGCCATTTTTACCGATCTTGACGACGCGGTCTTTGCCGGGATCTCCGATAAAAATGTTTCCGGAAGAAGGCGCTGTCGCGAGGCTGGAAGCGGCGCTGATGCCGAGCGTGGTTTTGAGTTCGATCTGCGTCGTCGTTTTCGTGCCAAAGTCATAGGTCAGCAGAACGTGAGGTGAGCTCAGCAGCGCGTGCAGCGTGCCGTCCGGATTCCAGGACAGGCGATCCGCGTTGGCCAGGGGCACTTCCTGAGCGCGCTTCACCTGCAGACGGGCCACAGGCACGGGCGACATCGGCGGTTCAACCTTTTGGCGCGAAAGTGATAGCACGGTAACGCGTTTATTTTTGGAATCACAGAGGTAAACCATATCATCGACCACGGCCACGTCCGAGATCACGCGGAACTGGCCGTCTCCCTGACCTGAGCGCCCGAAGACGCCCAGAGTATGGCCGTAGCTGTCGAGCTCCCGGAAATGGTTGAAATCCCTATCGACGGCATAGAGCAGCCCGGATCCGGAGATCGACAACGCCGACGGTTCAGAAAAACCTTTCATGCCGGGCTCGGCGCCTGCCCACGTCTTCAGAAGCTGGCCCGCGGAGGAACGGATTTCGATTTGTTTGATCTTGGGATTCGCGGTAAAGATGCGGCCGGCGGGATCCACGGCGAGGCCGGCAATCGGGCCGCCTGTTTCGATCGCCTGCAGAAAGATGCCGTCTCTGGAAAACATCTGGATGCGTGAGGAATCTTTATCCACCACGATCACGACGCCGTCGCGGCTGATCCTGATCAGCCAGGGGGACTTGAACTGGCCAGGGCTCGACCCCTTCTGGCCGAAAGCGTCTACGAATTTTCCCTCCGCTGAGAAAATTTGAATCCGGGCATTGCCGCTGTCGGCGACATACAGCTGTCCTTCGGGAGAAACAGCGATGCCTTGCGGCGAAGAAAACTCTCCTGCGCCTATGCCCCGCTTACCAATGCTTTGACTGAACTCCAGAGTCGGTGTAAAGGCGTGGACTTGATGATGCTCGGGATCCGAGACCCAGACCTGGCCTTTGCCGTCTGCCGCCACGGCTATCAAGGAAGGAGATTTGACGCTGGTGGGCAGCGTTAAAACCTTTTTGAGCTGGGCGCTTTCAAAAGCGTGCGCAGAAATAGCGAGGAAGAATAACGGTAGCCAGCGATAACGCATACCGATCTATTTAGCGTGTTTTTTGGCGAGTTGCAAGGTGTTATGTAGGAGCATGGCGATCGTCATCGGTCCGACTCCACCGGGCACGGGCGTTATGGCGGCGGTCTTCTCTTTTACCGTCTCGTAATCCACATCGCCGCAGAGCTTGCCCTCTGCGTCCCGGTTAATCCCGACATCAATGACCACGGCTCCTTCTTTCACCATGGAAGGCTTCACAAAACGTGGTTGGCCGATAGCGGCCACCAGAATATCGGCCTGCCTGCACATCCCTTCTAAATCTTTGGTCCGGGAGTGACACATCGAGACTGTGGCGTCCAAGGCCTGGAGCATCATCGCTACAGGTTTCCCAACGAGTTTAGACCGGCCCAGAACGACAGCGTGCCGGCCGGCGAGCGGGATGCTTGATCGCTGCAATATTTGAATGACGCCATGCGGTGTGCAGGAGAGCGGGGATCTGCCGGAGGCCATTTCCTTCCAATTCTTATATTCGAAGAGCTGGCCGAGATTATAAGGATGCAGGCCGTCCGCATCCTTGCCCGGTCCCATCGCTTCGAGCGCCGGCGTCGAGTCGACATGGCCTGGAAGTGGAAGCTGAAGCAGAATGCCGTCCACCATCGGATCGCCATTCAATTTTTTCATGAGCGCGATCAAGTCCTGCATGCTGGTCGAAGCCTGCATCGGATGGTGGATGGATTCCATGCCGACATCAGCGCAGGCTTTAATTTTATTCGCCACGTAGGTATGGGACGCCGGATTCTCCCCCACCAGAACCGTCGCCAGCCCAGGCTTTCGCCCGTGTGCCTTCGTGAAGGCGGCGGTCTGCTCCTTGAGTTCCAGCCGTATCGCTGCAGAGATGGATTTGCCGTCGAGAATGTGTGTGGTCATGACGTCCTTCATTACAAGAGCTGCTCCAGAATCTTGCGGGTCGAGTGCGACTTATTCAGTGTATAAAAGTGGATGCCGGGCGCACCTTTCCCCAGCAGCTCCTGACATTGGGTCACGGCATGCGTGATGCCAATCCGGGTGACCGCCTGGAGATCCGCTTGCGCGGTTTCCAGTTTCGTTTTAAACCTGGCGGGCAGTTTCGATCCGCAGAGCGCGGTGAAGCGCGTGATCTGCGAGTAATTGGTCACCGGCATGATGCCGGGAATGATCGGTACGGTGATGCCGGCCGCGCGTGCGCGTGCGACGAAGTCAAAATAATGCGCGTTGTCAAAAAAGAGCTGTGTGATGACAAACGAAGCGCCGGTATCGACTTTGCGCTTCAGGTAAAGAAGATCCACCTCACGATTCGGCGCCTCAGGATGTTTTTCCGGATAACCTGCCACGCCGAAACAAAAGTTCCGCCGCGCGACCTCGGCCGCCAGTTCATTCGCGAATTGAAATCCTTCAGGATGCGGCAGGAAAGTCTTTTGGTCGCGCGGCGGATCACCCCGCAGAGCCAGTACGTTCTCAATGCCTTTTTCGGCGAGTGCGTCGAGGATGGAGCCTATTTCCGCGCGGGGATGACCGACGCAGGTTAAATGTGCCATCGATTCAATGCCGACTTCGTTTTTGATGCGCGCTACCAGTTCGAGGGTCTTGGCGCGGGTGCTGCCGCCGGCGCCGTACGTAACGGAAATGAAGTTCGGTTTAAGCGATTTGAGATCCTCCAGCGTCCGCACGAGCTGTGCGGCGGCAGCGTCATCTTTCGGCGGAAAGAATTCAAAGGAAAAGACTGGCTTGCGGGAAGCAAGTAAACGGGAAATCTTCACGAACGGGGCGCGGCCAACTCAACGGTGGGATCGATAATGCCCAGCTTGTGGGCGAGGATCTCCAGATTTTCGCAGTCCTCACGGTTGTAGCGCAACAGGAGTTCGAAGGCATCGGAATCGCCGCGCTCATGCGCTGCCCAGAGGTTCATGGCCTGAAGGCCGTCGACGCCTTCCGTATCGCGATGGATGCCGAGCGTGCGTTCGACGCCTTTGAGACCACCTTTGAGTTTGCGCTTCCAGCAGTCATACATGAGATCGCGATGCGGTATCTGCTGTCGGAGAGCAACGCCAAGCTGTTTTTCGATGACCGGGAGGTCAAAACCTGTACCGTTATAGGTGAAAATCCGCTCGACCCCATCCAGAGTTTCCAGAAGCAGTTCGCGAGAGATTTTCGGCGCCACGAGCTGGGTCGTTCCTTCACCGCTTCTGTAGATCCCGATGATGGTGATGGAGCGTGCCCAGGAAGTTTCGATATCAAGAAAAGCGAACATCAGAAAAGCCACCACTTCGGGAAAGCCATCAAGGCGGAAAAGCCATCACGGCGGCCGAAAAGAGTTTTAAATTTGGATTTATAGTTTTGCATGAGTCCGCCTTAGAGGCTTTTCTGTCGTTTTGGCATTTCCGCTGTTTTGGCTTTTCTGCTGTGGTGGCTTTTCTGCCGTCTATTGAGTGACGATCATAGCTTTTTGATCTGAGACGGCAAAACTGACTTTACGGCGCGCGGAAAGCGGGGGTTCGCCGTCCGACTGCGGCCAGATATCGCTATCCGTTTCGATGGACAGGCTCGAAGCGCGCACGGTGAACAGCTGTTTGAAGCGAACGGGGCGCCCAAAACGTCCCAGCGCGAGAAAGGAAAACAGCTGCCATTTGGGCATGACAGGGATCATGTAGATGTCCAGCATGCTGTCCCGTGGGTCGACCTGCTTGGAGAAATGCAGGCCGCCGGAAAAATAGGACGCGTTGCACATGATGCCCATAAAAAATGAACCCTCGATTGATCCCTTGTCCCACGTCGCCTTCAAGTGAACAGGACGAAAGGCGCCCAAGGTCGCCAGCGGGCGACGACGTATGCCGGGAGGGTCAGGCCGCCTGCCGAAGCCTGCATTATTTAGGAAGAGCTCTTTATCCATGAGCCCAAGATCAGTCGACTGGCTTTTGCCGGTGCAGGCCAGGCGGAAGGCGTCTTCGACGCGCTTGCGGCTTAATCCCAACGATCGCGAAAAATCATTGCAGGTGCCGGCGGGAACAACCGCGACGTCGATAAACGGAAGTCGGTTGCGCCGCGCGAGCTCATTGATCGTCCGGTGCAGCGAGCCATCGCCGCCGATGACGA
>JANLWZ010000106.1:0-5275 GCA_031364865.1 Elusimicrobiota bacterium | reverse complement strand
AAGAACACAAAAACCGGCAAAGTCACCCGCATCCCGGTTTGCGGCGTCTTCATTTATATTGGCTTTACCCCCAACAGCGCCATCGTAAAAGACCCATTGAAAAAGGACTCGCTTGGCTACATCCTTACGAATCAGAACATGTCGACTTCTATACCAGGTTTGTTCGCGATAGGTGACGTCCGGCAGCAGCTGACGAAGCAGATCACCAATGCCGTAGGGGATGGGACGACGGCGGCGGTGGCGGCGGAAAAATTTATCCATGGCACCCTGCAGAACATTGCGGTGGGTGCAGGACTCGTTTAACCCGCCTACGCCAAGGCTCCGGCGGGTTATCCGCCGTAGCTCGAAGAGCGAAGGCGGATAAGGAGCAGGAAATTATGAAAGATATTCTTGTACGTATCGGTGGTGAAGGCGGCGAAGGCGTGATCAGCTGCGGAGAGATGCTGACGACAGCCTTTGCGCGTTCTGCCTACGACGTCTACACCTTCCGCACCTACCCCGCAGAAATCAAGGGCGGGCCGGCGATGTTTCAGGTTCGCGCCAGCGACGCTCCAGTGCTCTCGCAAGGAGCCGCTGCCGATATCCTCATCACTTTTAACGAAGAAGCGCACCAGCTTCATGGAAATACCATCCGGCCTGATGGTCTCCTCGTCTACGAACCCGCGCACTACAAACCCGAAGGCACCTTTGAATGCTACGCCGTGCCGCTCGACGAGATCACACTGAACGTCGTCAAATCCAAGCTCGGCAAAAACGTCGTCGCGCTCGGCGTCTGTTCCCGAATTTTAGGCATGTCGATCGAGCTTCTCGAAGAAATGGTGCGCGATCGTTTTGGGAAAAAAGGCGAGATGGTCGTCGCCAAAAACATCGAAGCACTCAAGGCCGGTTACGATTACGTCGACAAACATCCTTTTAAGAAAGATCTTCCGAAGTTCGCCGCGATCAAATCGCCCATCAAGCGGATCGTGATGTCCGGCAACGAAGCGCTTTCCATTGGCGCGATCTCTGCCGGCTGCCGTTACTACGGCGGCTACCCGATCACTCCGGCATCCGACATTTTAGAGTTCATGGAAAAAGATCTGCCGAAGTTTGGCGGCGCGGTGGTTCAGACGGAGGACGAAATCTCGGCGCTGGCTTCCGTGATCGGTGCATCCTTTGCCGGCAAGAAAGCCATGACGGCAACCTCCGGTCCGGGACTGGCGCTCATGGTGGAACTCATGGGGCTCTCCGCGATGTCCGAGATCCCCTGCGTCATCGTGGATGCGATGCGCTCGGGTCCCAGCACGGGAATGCCTACCAAGACCGAACAGGGCGATATGAATTTGGCAGTCTATGGCGCGCATGGTGATGCTCCGCGGATTGTGCTTGCCCCCGGAGACGCCGAAGAGTGTATGTACCTCATGATCCAGGCGTTCAATCTCTCGGAGAAGTATCAGTGTCCGGTGCTTTATCTGACCGATCAGTCGCTGGCGCACCGCACGCAAACGTTCCCCTGGCCGGACTTTAAGAGAGTCCCTGTTGTGAACCGGGAGCTTCCGACTGAAAAAGATTTAAAAGAGGGCTATGTACGCTTCAAAATGACCGATTCCGGAGTCTCGCCCATGGCTCTTCCCGGCATGGAAGGTGGATGCTACGCTGCGACGGGTCTTGAACATACGGAAAAAGGCGCGCCTAATTTCACGCCCAAGATGCACACGCAGATGTCGTTCAAGCGCGCGCGCAAGATCGAAATGGCCTCGCGAGAAAGCGGCTTCACAGCGCGCTACGGCGCCAAAAAAGCCAAGATCGGCATCATCGGCTGGGGTTCCACCCAGGGCGCTATCCGTGAAGGCGTCGATATGGCCGCCAAAGCGGGCATACCCGTGGCCCATCTCCAGGTGAAAATGGTGTATCCGCTGCCCGAAGCCGACATCAAAGAATTCTTGAGCTCCGTGGAGCAGGTCATTGTCGCTGAATTGAACTACAGCGGCCAGTACAACCAGCTTTTCCGCTCGCGCTTCCTTCTTCCGACCATTGCGATGACGAAGTGCGAAGGGCTGCCTTTCTACGCGGAAGAGATTCTGGCCAAGATCCAGGCCGTGGCGTCGGGCTCTGAACAACCCGTCGCAGGCGCCGTACTTTCAAGGTAGGGAGAAAATTTATGGCACATACCACAGCAGACTATAAATCAGAAGTAAAAATCACCTGGTGCCCTGGGTGCGGCGACTTTGCCGTGCTGAATGCCCTTTACCAGGCACTCGTCACGATGGATCTAGATCCGAAGAATGTCGTCGTGGTCTCAGGCATCGGCTGTTCAGGACGCTTGCCCATCTTTGTGAACTCCTTCGGATTCCACGGCGTGCACGGACGCGTCCTCCCCACAGCGATGGGTGTGAAAATCGGCAATCCAAAGCTCACCGTGATCGCGGTGGGCGGCGATGGAGACGGCCTGGCGATCGGCGGTGGCCATTTTCCGCATGCCGCGCGCCGCAACATCGATATCACCTACATCATGCTCGATAACAATATCTACGGCCTGACCAAGGGACAGGCTTCCCCCACGACGGCTCAGAGCTTCCAGGGGAAATCCAGTCCCTACGGCGTGTCCGAAGAAAACTTGAATCCCATCGCGCTGGCGCTCGCGTACGACGTGTCGTTTGTGGCGCGCGCTTATTCGGGACAGCTGAAACATCTTTCGGATCTCATGGTGGATGCGGTCAATCACAAAGGATTTTCCTTCGTGCACACGCTTTCGCCCTGCGTTGTTTTTAACGATACCTACAAGTACTACGGCAAAAAGGTCACTCCCATTGCCCCGTACGAAAATACGTCGAGTAAGATGCGGGCGCTGGAGATGTGGCAGGACAAAGAACATATCTTCCTTGGCACGTTCTACAAGGACGAGACACGCCAGACCTTCAATGAGCGTATCCGCGACATCATCGGACAATTTCCGCGCGATGACGAAAAATACTTCCGGGAACTCGTCAACCGGTACGCGTAATGCGTCTTCTGTTTAAAGCTCTCCCAAAAATACTGATCCTGTCTTTGCTTTTGCCGCTCCTCCCGCGCACCGCGCGTTCGGATTCCGATGCGGCTGTCCTTATTCTGGCTCAATTCGGGGATCGGATGTGGAAGAACAGCGTCAAGCACGTCGTGAAAGCGGCGAAGCTTCCTTATCCGACACTCATCTTCTTCGGTGCTGCCGATACCATTGGCGGCCAGCAGGAACTTCAAAACATGGTGGAACACCTCGAAAGCAATGGCGCCAATACGATTTACGTCGTGCCTTTTACCATTTCGACGTATTCGGAAGTGGTCCGGCAGTGGAAATATCTCCTGGGGATTGATGTCCAGCCGGGGTATATGAACAACCCGCTTTTTCCGATCACCAAACGATCGACGATCCGGTTTCTGGAACCCCTGAATGATTCCGCCGTGGTGGTAGAAATCCTTCTGGACCGGACGCATGAGATCAGCGCTTCGCCTGAGCGGGAGCACGTCATTGTGGTCTCACGCGGAGCCCGCGATCATTCGGACAACGACCGCTGGCTGAAAATATTGAAAAGCATCTCTCTGCGCCTCAAAGATCGTGGGGGGTATAAGTCGGTGGAAGCCATCACCTTACGGGACGATGCACCGGCAGAAACGCGACAGAACGCCGTGAATTACCTCCGTCAACGCGTCAAGTTCGCTGAGCAATCGGGCGCCAGAGCTCTGGTGGTCACTCTTCTCCTCTCCCCCGGGGGCATTGAGCACCGTATCGGGCTGGAATTGCGCGGACTGACGTACGCCTTCAACACGAAGGCGCTCCTGCCCGATTCGAGAATTTCTGAGTGGATCCGCAGTCAAATCCCGTAAGTTCCTTCTTGTATAATCGGCCTTGTCTCCATCGTTACGATTCGCCCGAATGGCGAATCGTTTTAACGATGGCAATCGCCACCTCTAAAAGAAAGGAATGCGAATGTGAGTTACTTTAAATCCATCTGGAACGACTCTGCGGCTCTCCTGAAGGGCCTCGCGCTTACCTTTAAGTACATGTTCGAGCCCAAGGTAACGGTGCAATATCCACGGGAAAAGGCGCCCGTTTCGGACCGATTCCGCGGCATGCTGACGTTTCATATCGATGAATGCATCGCCTGCGATTTGTGCGTCCGAGCCTGTCCGTCCGCCTGTATCGATCTGGAGAGCGTACGCAACGAAGCAGGGAAAAAGATCATTCAGAACTACACCATCGATTTTGGCAAGTGCAATTGGTGCCGGCTCTGCGAAGAAGCCTGCCCGACGAACCCTAAGTCCGTACATCACACCAATGAATATGAAGTGATGTTCATGTCGCGCGATGACTTTAAAATTACCTGGCTTAAAGATGACAAAGGTGTACCCCTCATCCCCGTCAATGCTGCCGGCAAGCCCATGGGTGTTTGGGCCGATGTTCCAGAGAAGCATCTCTCCGTTGGAATCGGCGCACACAAAGCACCTCCTGCCGCAAAAGCTCCAGCCCAGCCTGCCGGACAGGCAGACGCTGCCTCCGCTCCAGAACATTGAAACGCCGCCCGCTCGGATCCACCGGCCTCGAAGTCTCTGAAATCGGATTCGGCGCCTGGGCTATCGGCGGCGACCAATTCGGCAACAGCTACGGCCCTGTCGAGGATGAAGAGTCTATCCGGGCGATCGCACGTGCGGTGGACGCGGGCTGCAATTTCTTCGATACAGCGGATGTCTACGGCCATGGCCACAGCGAAGAGCTTCTGGGCAAAGCATTGAAGTCGCGCCGCCGAGATGTGATTCTCGCCACCAAAGGCGGCGCCGATTTTTATCATGAGCCCGCACGTCTCAATTTCTCCGAAGCCCATCTCCTCTATGCCGTGGAGCAGAGTCTCAAGCGCCTGGCTACCGATACGATTGACCTCTATCAGCTTCACAATCCGCCGTTCAGTCTGATTGAAAGCGGCCGCATTTTCGAGCCGCTGGAAAAACTCAAAGAGCAGGGGAAAATACGCTTTTATGGAGTGTCCATCCACGACCCGCAGGAAGGCCTGCTCGCCATGAAGATGGGTAAACCCGCAACGATCCAGGTCGTCTACAATTATCTCCGGCAAAATGCCGTCGAAGAACTTTTTCCGAAAGCCGTGATGGATGGTGTCGGCATCATCGCTCGCGAGCCGCTGGCCAATGGATTTTTGACCGGAAAATACACGAAGGATTCTGTCTTCCCAGTAGGTGACATCCGGCATCAGTGGCCGTCCAAGTATCAGACGCAGCTGGTCAGCCAGGTGGAGTCGTTTATAAAGAA
>JANLWZ010000086.1:0-3569 GCA_031364865.1 Elusimicrobiota bacterium | reverse complement strand
CTGCCGTAAAGTCTCGCGCTCCCTCTAACACTTCTGCGTAACGGTGCCAGTGTTCACATTTCACTTTCTGGGTTGCTATGTGCTCCAAATGTGAAATGTGAACACTGGCACCATTCAGCTCAGGCACCATTCAGCTCACTTTCGAAGGTTCGGCGTCCCTTCGTGAGCGACCAGCAGGTCGTGCATGTCGTTGGCGTGCTCGACTTCATTGACTAGAATCCCTTCCATCATCACGCGCGTGGCGGGATCTTTGTCCCCAAAGAAGCGGATCAATTCCTGGTAGTGATCGCAAGCGATCCGCTCGGCGATCAGATTCTCTTTGATCATCTCGACCAGATTCGCACTTTCGATGTATTGCGAGGCGGACCGCGAGGCCAGCCCCTCCGGATTGAAGTTCGGCTTACCCCCCAGTTGATTGATGCGTTCCGCCACACGTCGCATATGCTCCTGCTCTTCTTTGGCGTGTTCGTCGAATTCTTCTTTGACGCTTTGGCTCGAAAGGCCGCTGGCCACCACCGCATTCATCGTGTAGCGCAGCACGCAGACGATTTCCGTTGCCAGGACGCTCTGCAGAATGTCGATGGTCTGCTTCACGTCGCCCTGGTACGCCGGGGTCAGGGCGCCCTTTTCAATATTCTGGCGAGCTTGAATACGCAACTGCTTGACATCGGTCAGAAACGGCTGGTTATTCCTCATCGGAGAATTCAGGCTCTCCGTTTTCCTCAAATCCATCGGGCGAATCTTTTCAGTGTGGCCGTTTGTCTTGTTCATATTCTCTCCTTTAGTCTTTTTGAAGCACTTGGTCCGGCTCGAGGTAACCTCATGACATGCGCTGCGAGAAAATTGCGAGAGTTTCTGAGCGAGTTCTTTAGGTGAACCCATAAAATCGTCGCATCCTTTATGGCAGGCTTTTATAGGCATGCTTTCATTGGCGGCCGTGCTTGGATCCTGGATAAATATTTGTCCTCCGGCCGCTTCGATGGATTTGCAGCCTTCGGAACCATCCCCGTCGTCTCCGGACAGGATGATGCCAATAGCCAGATCCTTGCTATTGGCGGCCAGAGTATGGAAGAAATGGTCAATCGGTTTATTTTGTCCTGGAGATTCTGTCCTGATCGTGGTGTGGAGAACACCTTCTTCGACTGTAAGCTTAACGCCGGCGGCCATCACATAAATGCAGTTTCGCTCTATCACGGTTCCTTCCGCGGCTTCAAAGACTTTCATGGACGTCATTCTGGCGATAATTTCTGCAAAGTGACTTTTACGGTTCGCTTCCAAGTGCAGGATGATCACAAAACCTATGCCCGTCCATGGGTCCAGAGCCCGCAGCAACTCTTCTATAGCGACCATTCCTCCCATGGAGGCGCCGATCGCGACCACAGGGAATGCCGAATCGGGACTGCGCACTATCTTTTGCGGCTCTTTGTTCCTAAGGAGTTGCTTAGTGCTTGCAAGCTTCTTCTGTAGTAAGCGCCTGGATGAGTTCATATCGGGGAGGTCTGAGAGACCATCCTGGTATGTTAGTAGGTACCAGGGGATCTGCCTATCAGGGGGGCGAGCTATTCTGCGTATCCTTGAAACTACCGTGGTGGGGCTAGGAGAAACACTTAGGGCACCTTTCAGGCACGTGTCTCTAGAGCAGCGGCGACGCCAGCCTGAAGATGCCTTCGGCGACTTTCTTGTAAAAAGGTTCATGCATGACGTCCTCCATCAGTAATTGTTTTGAACTGGCTTCCACGGATTCCAGCATCTGTCGACACTGCTTCGTTCCTTCTTTACCGTAAATCAGCAGACTGTTTTCAAAATTGATCCGGAAACTGCGTACGTCCATATTGGCGGAACCGACCAAGGCCAGATCATCATCGATCACAGCGATCTTGGCATGCACGAATCGCTCGAAGTTTTCATGAATCTCAACACCTGCCGCCAGAAAATATCGGTACCAGCTGCGGCCGACATACCACGTCATCGGACTATCCGATTTACCGGGCAGCAGCAGAGAAACTTGAACGCCGCGACGCGCCGCGCCTTCGATGGCCATAGCGAGTGCCTGGGAGGGCACGAGATACGGCGTCAAAATGACCACGCGATGCTGTGCTGAATGAATCATGGTTTGAACAATAAGTTGAAGCGACCGCTCATTTTCATCGGGGCCTGTCGGCAAGGTTTGTAAAGCCGCCTCGCCCGCCTGGGTCTGCTGGGGAAAATAAAGATCTCCTTTAAGCTCTTCCTGCGTTGTGAAAGCCCAGTCTTCCGTGAAAATAGTCTGAATTTGACTGATGGCGGGACCTTCCACCTCCATCAAGGCATCCTGCCATGGCATACGCTGTCGCCGAAGATGGCGATATTCGTCTCCGATGTTCTGGCTTCCGATAAAAGCTTTTCGGCCGTCGATGACGAGGAGTTTTCTGTGATTCCGAAGATGAAGCCCCCACGGACGGCGAAAACGCAGCGGCAAGAAGAAAGCGAATTGGATGCCCGCGTCGCGCATAGGCTGCACAAATTTATCATTGAGCTTACGCGAACCCACAGCATCCACAAGGACGCGGCATTCGACACCTTCTTTGGCTTTCAATATTAGCTGCTCACGAAAGTATTCTCCCGTCGCGTCCGGCTGGTAAACAAAATACTCCAGGTGAACGTGATGGCGAGCCATTTGAATGGCACGGATCATGGCCGCATAACTGGCTTCCGCTTCGTTATAGAGTTTCACCGCGTTCCCGGTACTCACTGGAAAATGTGTGAGATGTTCGGCCAGGCGTACGACCGATTGAATTCCTGCCGGCCATGTGTTTACAACATCGTTTTCGCGTTTCTCATCAGGTGAGCCCCAATGGGCGCGCTTGGCAGGCGTCGGCTTTTTTCTCTTTTTCCGCCGGATGGTACGATAACCGATCAAGAGAAAGAGGACGCTTCCAAGATAGGGCATAAAAATGAACGCGAGGACCCAGGCCAATGTCACCGAAGGATCTTTGCGGCGCGTCAATACATACAGCGAAAAGGCTAAGGACAATGAGATTTCAAATATGAGCCTGGAATTCATGAGGTTGCCGTGTTAGGTTGGATGGAATCCATGCTTCGTCGCGCGGTGCGGGTCATTACGCCTGCGGAGTGGCGCGTCGTGCTGGGACAGCATGAAACCACGCGTGTCAAAGATACACGAGCGGGCTTACTGATCATCCGCATTGACGGTCTATCGACCCCAGACCTGGAGCGCGTCTGGAAGCAAGGGTACATGGCTTTCCTTAGACGTCTCACGCTTAAAGAACGTTACGCGCATTATTCCTTTCTAGGTGAGGCCCGGCGACGAGAGCCCAAGCGTTCCCGTCGTCGTATCGTCTCCAAAGCGCTCTTTAATATTGCGCTGGGCCGGAGACTCGTGCATGTGGCACTGAACGCCCGCGAGGGAAAACGGCTGCGTGCGGTCGACCGAAGCGTTCTTTATCTCTGGCGAGCGGCTCACCGCTCTGCCAGACGCACGTACGATGTATGGGTCTATAGTACAAGTGCGGAGGGGACCTCTTCCTTTGCTTTACTGCCTCCGGATACGGCGCTGCCTACCGGCCGTC
>JANLWZ010000064.1:0-5193 GCA_031364865.1 Elusimicrobiota bacterium | reverse complement strand
GGGGAAAAGGTGGCCACCACAGTCTCATGAGCGCAGCGGAAGCACGCAAATCCGAACCCTTGGCAGACCAGATCCTTTCCTTAAAGAAGGAACGGAACGCGGTGATCCTTGCGCATAATTATCAGATCGGCGAAGTGCAGGATGTGGCGGACTTTGTCGGAGATTCCTTAGGCCTTTCCCAGCAGGCCGCCAAAACCAGTGCAGACGTCATCGTGTTCTGCGGTGTGCACTTTATGGCAGAGACGGCGAAAATTCTTTCGCCTCAAAAAACCGTGCTCATCCCAGATCTCGAGGCCGGTTGTTCGCTCTCGGACATGATCACGGCGAACGCACTTCGCAAATGGAAAGCAGAACATCCAGGTGCCGTTGTTGTGGCGTATGTGAACACGTCGGCTGAAGTGAAAGCGGAGAGCGATTATTGCTGCACCTCTTCCAACGCTGTGCGCGTGGTACAGGCGATTCCCGAAGACAAAGAGATCCTTTTTGTGCCGGATCAGTACCTTGGGAACTATGTGAGACAGCAAACCGGCCGCAAAATCCATTTATGGCCCGGCTACTGCGGCGTGCATACGCACATCACGCCGGAGCACGTGGAAGCGGAAAAGGCGAAGCACCCTCAGGCGGAAGTTCTGATTCATCCCGAATGCGGTTGTTCGACGCCCCTTCTTTCCAAAACGGCGCACCTGCTATCGACCGAAGGAATTTTTAAACGTCCCGAAGTTTCGAAGGCGCCAGAATTTATCGTGGCTACGGAAACCGGCATTATGCATCGGCTGCAAAAGACATATCCCGATAGAACCTTTATTCCCGCCTCGGCGAACGCCGTGTGTGGCTACATGAAAAAGATCACGCTCGAAAAGGTGCTGTGGTCGCTCGAAGATATGAAGCACGAAGTCACCGTCCCCGCGGCCATCGCAGAAAGGGCCAAGAAAGCTATCGACCGCATGATGGCGATCGCATAACTATGCTCAACGTCACACTTTTTGATGCCAAGAAATGGACAAGCAAAGGGGAAACCCTCGCCCGTTTCGTGTATGAAGATGAAGCGCCGGCTGTGGCTAGAGAAGATGGCTTCAAAGGCCGAGAGCTTGAGACTTTCCTTTATCGCCCTAAAGACGGCAAACCCGCCGATCGCATCATTCTGATTGGTCTTGGGAAGAAAAAAGATTTCACGAACGAGACGTTGCGCAGAGCTGCGACCAAAGTCCTTCGCGCCGCGGAATCCTTAAGCCTCAAGAAAATCCATGTGTCCGCGCTCGAACAAGCCGCGTGGGGACCTTCGCAAGCGCAGGAATTTCAGGCTTTCTGCGAAGGCTTGTATCTTGGGGCGTATGCTTTCGATCGACACAAGAGCGCTTCTCCTGAGAAGGCTAAGCCTGTAGAAGAAGTGGTCGTCCTTCTGGATGAAAACAGTGTTTCAACGAAAGCCGCGCTCCGCCGGGCAAAACTGTTCAGCCAGGCCACCATGCTGGCGCGCGATCTGATCAATGAGCCTCCTAGCCGCATGAACCCGGAAACTCTGGCGAACGAAGCGAAGAAAATCCATAAAGCAGATTTATCCGTAAAGATTTTTGAGACCAAGGAGCTTGAGCGCATCGGCATGGGCGCGCTCTTAGGAGTTGGCGTTGGCGGAGCTGTTCCGCCGCGATTGGTTGAGATTATTTATAAGCCGTCCGGCAAGGCGAAGAAGGTTGTCGCGCTGGTCGGCAAAGGAATTACATTTGACTCTGGCGGACTCTCGCTGAAGCCCGCAGCATCGATGGAAACGATGAAGGACGATATGTCGGGTGCCGCCGCCGTCCTTGGCGTGATGAGCGTCCTGCCGGACCTCGCACCGCAAGTGGAAGTACGGGGCTATATGGCCATCGCCGAGAACATGCCAGGCGGCCGAGCGCAAAAGCCAGGGGACGTCGTGAAAGCTTTGAACGGCAAGACGATCGAGGTGCTGAACACCGATGCGGAAGGCCGCCTCGTGCTCTCCGACGCGCTTTCCTACGCATGTTCCAAGAAACCGGATGTCGTCATCGATATTGCGACTCTGACGGGAGCCTGTGTCATCGCGCTGGGTCACAGGATTTCCGCCATCATGACGAACACGCCCAAACTTTTTGCAGAACTTAAAGCTGCCGGCGAAGTGGCGGGGGAAAAGTTCTGGGAGCTGCCGCTGGAAAAAGACTATGCAGGTGACGTGAAGAGCAAGATCGCGGACCTCCAGAACATCGGCAAACGCCGCGGGGAAGCCGGCACGATCATCGGCGGACTCTTTTTGCAGGAATTTGTGGACAACCGGCCGTGGGCGCACATGGATATTGCGGGTCCATCCTGGACGGATTCCGATCAGCCCTATTGTCCGACGGGTGGAACGGGTCATCCCGTGCGTACTTTGTTGCACTATATAGAGAATCTCTGAGCTCTGAGATGAGATCTCAGAGCTCAACTCAGAACTCAGAAAAAGGAAGGATAACACCATGGAAATGACTGGCGCCCAAATCGTGTGCGAAGTTTTAAAACGCGAGGGCGTTGAAGTCGTATTCGGCATCCCCGGCGGCGCTAACTTGCCGTTGAATGATGCGTTGGGTCTTTCCGGCCTGCGTTTTGTGCTCACGCGCCACGAACAAGGCGCTTCGCATATGGCGGATGGCTACGCGCGCTCCACCGGCAAACCCGGGGTGTGCTTTGCGACCTCCGGTCCCGGTGCCACCAATCTCGTCACAGGCCTCGCGACCGCGAACATGGATTCCATTCCCGTGGTTGCGATCACGGGTCAGGTGCGAACCGACGTGATTGGCTCCGATGCTTTCCAGGAAGCCGACATCACGGGCATCACGCGTCCTATTACCAAACACAATTACCTTGTGAAAGACGTGCGCGAACTGCGCCGCGCGCTGCAGGAAGCGTTCCATATCGCCACCACCGGTCGCCCAGGTCCTGTGCTGGTCGACATTCCCGTCGACGTTCAACGCGCTAAGACGGAATTCAATTGGGATGACAAGATCGAGATGCGCTCGTACATTCCCATCGTGAAGGGCAACGACGAACAGATCAAAAAGGCCGTTGCCCTGATCAAGGAAGCCAGGCGTCCACTTCTCTATGTGGGGGGTGGTGTCATTTTGTCCGGAGCGGCGGACGCGCTGCGCAAATTCGCCGAAAAAGCGAACATCCCTGTGGCCTGGACCCTCATGGCCAACGGCGCCATCCCGCCGGATCATGAATTGCACCTCGGTCCGCTCGGCATGCACGGCAAGTACAGCACCAACATCGCCATGCAGAAGTGCGACCTTCTCATCGCCGCCGGCTCGCGTTTTGATGACCGCGTGACCGGAAAACTGCAGGCATTTTCGCCGAACTCCAAGAAAATCCATATCGACATTGATCCCGCCAATATCTCCAAGACTGTGCATGCGCATTGTCCCGTGGTGGGCGATCTGAAGTATGTCCTTACGGAACTTGCGGCAGCCATACCGAAGCTGGAACATGGAGCCTGGATCAAGGAAGTCAAAGGCTGGGACATAGAGAAACCTCTTACCTATAAGAATGATGACAATGACATCGTCCGGCCTCAGTACGTGATCGATGAGCTCCGAAAACTTACCAAAGGCGATGCGATTGTCGCCACGGGCGTCGGTCAGCACCAGATGTGGGCCATGCAGTGGTATTGGGCGAATAAGCCCCGCCACTTCCTGACTTCCGGTGGTCTCGGCACGATGGGTTACGGGTATCCCGCAGCCTTAGGGGCCAAATTTGGCAATCCGGATAAGACCGTGGTGTGTATCGATGGCGATGCGTCGTTCCAAATGACGGCGTGCGAACTAGCGACGGCCACGATGGAGAAATGTCCCGTCATCGTGCTTATCATCAACAACTATTTTTTGGGTATGGTGCGGCAATGGCAGGAGCTTTTCTATGACAAGCGCTTTACTTCCATCTGCATGACGGCGGCAGCCGGCAAACCGAAAAAGGGTTCGAAGTTTAATCCGAAGGACCTGGTCTATATTCCTGATTTTGCGAAGCTCGCAGAGGCGCAAGGCGCCCTGGGTCTGCGCATCACGAAGAGGAATCAAGTGAGGTCCACGCTCCAGAGGGCGCTCAAAGAAGTGAAAAAGCGAACCGTGGTGGTGGATGTCTATATTAATCCTGAAGAAAAAGTCTTCCCGATGGTTCCGGCGGGCAAAGGCCTAGACGAAATCATTGTGGATATGGCATAAAGAATTATGGCCGACGCCACACCCACTCCAACGCCGACTCCTGCTCCACAGACGGCACCTGCGAAAAAACCTAAGCCGCTCGCGCTTATTTATAAAGATTATTGCACGGGATGCGAAGCCTGCATACAGATGTGCCCCATTAAAGATTGCATCGTGCGTAATCCGGAAGGAACGAGCCCGGAACAATCCTGGGTCTATGTCGTTCCTCAGAAATGCATCGGTTGTACGCTTTGCGTTCAGATCTGTCCGTGGGACTGCATCGAAATGCTTCCCCGAGAGAAATACCCTCAGGGCGCGCCAGGAACCTATACCGGAGCCCCCGGTTCTGTTATCTAGATGAGCGACCTTTACGACATCATCGTTGTAGGCGCAGGCCCTGGCGGCCTGGCAGCAGGGCTTTATGGCTCGCGCGCTAAACTTAAAGTCGTGGTTCTCGAAAAAGAACTCCCGGGCGGTCAGATCAACAAGACAGGCATTATTGAAGACTATCCGGGCTTTTCCTCCATTGATGCGCGCGAGCTCGCCGAGAAAATGGCCAATCACGCCAAAGAATTTGGAGCACAGATCCTCAGCACGAATGCCACGAGCATCCGCAAAGTGGGGGAAACTTTTGAAGTGGAAACCTCCGAAGGCGTGCTCAAGAGCAAAACCGTGATTGCCGCGACCGGCGGAAGCCCCAATTACTTGAATGTGAAGGGCGAGAAAGAATATTGGACCAAAGGCGTCAGCTACTGCGCCATCTGCGACGGGCCGCTGCCCATTTTCCGCAATAAACCCATGATCGTCGTTGGCGGCGGTGATGCGGCCCTGGAAGAAGGCATGTATTTGACGAAGCATGCCTCGGAAGTGCACCTCGTGCACCGGAAAGATGATTTCCGTGCTTCCAAAATCATTCAGGACCGTGTCAAAGAGAATTCGAAAATGAAGCTCGTGCTCAGTTCAACGGTGGAAGAGATTGGCGGTAGTGATCTCGTAGAGTGGGCCGATG
>JANLWZ010000038.1:0-8613 GCA_031364865.1 Elusimicrobiota bacterium | reverse complement strand
CCGGCGATGGGCCAAGCTTTGTGGGGTCGCAGGATTTTCCGAAATGGCCGAAACCTCCCTGCGCGGGATGGATCTACAGCTGGGACAACTTTTACTCCATTCCAAATGTGAAAGCCGTACGCATTACGGTGCGACGGGCGTCCGATTTTGCTTCTATCTGGAGTTTCTGTCTGGAAAGCTACGGCGGCAACTGTGCCGGCGATGATGGAAACGGCGGGCATCCGCCGGAGCTCTCAGACTCGGGCGTCAAGCACGCCTACTGTAATGAGCTGCCTTCCTGATAAAATGCCGAGGTGTTGCCTCCCTTTCTGAAAGCCTGCCGCCGCGAGGCTGTACCCTATACGCCAGTCTGGCTGATGCGCCAGGCCGGACGCTATATGGAAGAGTACCGTAAACTTAAAGAAAAACACGGCTTTCAGGGCCTTTGCAAAGATTCCGATCTCGCCTGCGAAATCACTACGCACGCTGTCGAGCGCTTAGGCGTGGATGCCGCCATCATTTTCTCGGATCTGCTCTTAATCCTGGAGCCCATGGGGCTATCTCTCGAGTACGCCAAAGGAGATGGCCCCGTGATTCATAACCCTGTCCGCCAGAAGAAAGATGTGGAGAGCCTGCGAACATTGAACTCGCATGAGCCTGTTCAGTTTGTGGTGGATGCCATCCGTAAAACGCGTGCCGCGCTCCCTGAGAATATTCCCCTTATCGGTTTTGCTGGAGCTCCCTTTACGCTGGCTTCCTATATGATCGAAGGATCCGGCTCAGACGATTACGCCCGCACGAAGCGCATGATGCGTGAAGACCCGGACAGCTGGTCCCTGCTGATGGATAAGCTTTGTCAGTCCTTGATCCTCTATCTCAATGCTCAGGTCGCGGCCGGCGCGCAAGCGGTACAGCTCTTTGATAGTTGGGTGGGATGTCTTTCTCCGATGGAATACAAAGCCTATGTTCTGCCGCATACGCAGCGTGTCATCCGAAATATTACTCCGGGGACCCCGGTCATCCACTTTGGAACGGGAACAGCGGCTCTCCTGGAGCTCATGAAGGAAGCGGGCGGTGACGTGATCGGGCTCGACTGGCGTGTAGAACTGGACACGGCCTGGAACCGCCTGGGCGACGTCGCCGTACAAGGCAATATGGATCCCACCCTGCTTTTTTCGTCTCCCGAAGCCATCCGCAAAGAAGCCAAGCGTATTCTGCAGCAGGCCGGCAGGCGCGCCGGTCACATTTTTAATCTGGGGCATGGCGTACTTCCCACAACACCCGTTGATCATGTACGGGCTCTTGTGGACGCCGTCCACGAATTATCCGTCCGAGGTCCGACGTCCGAGGCCCGGCAGTTGAACTTATGACGTCGGACGTCGCACGTCGAACGGCTGTTCTCTTTATTGGTTTTGGTGGTCCTGAAAAGCGCGAAGACGTTCGTCCTTTTCTGGAGATTGTGACGCGCGGACGGCGCATCCCCCCTGCTCGGCTGGATGACGTCGAACATCACTATGAAGTGATCGGCGGGGCTTCTCCCATCAACGCCATCACGAACCGCCAGGCCGAAGCGCTCCGCCAGGAGCTCATCCATGTCCCTGTGTATGTCGGCCATCGCAACTGGCACCCTTTTATTGAAGAAACACTCAAGACGATGGCCGCCGATGGCATCGAGCACGCTATCGGATTCCCCACCGCCGCGCACCGCACCGAAGCGAGCTGGGAACGATATCTTCAAGCTGTTGAATTGGCTCGGCAGAAAGTCCCCCATGCACCGCAAATTCATTATGTCGCTCCTTGGCACAACCATCCACATTTCATCAGCGCCATTTGTGAAAGAATCAAAGAAGCAAAGCCAACCTCAGAAGCGTCCTGGGTCTTTACCGCCCACAGCATTCCGGTTTCGATGGCTCAGGCATCACGTTATGTGGAAGAACTCCAAGAAACGGCAAGCCTTGTCGCCGGACAGATGGACATTTCATCGTGGACACTCGCCTACACGAGTCGGAGTGGCGCGCCTACTGATCCCTGGCTGGAGCCTGATGTTTGTGATGTCATCCGCGAGCACTCCGCCTCCACAGCAAAATGCGTCTTTGTGATCCCCATTGGTTTTATTGCCGACCACGTGGAAGTGCTCTTCGATCTGGATGTTGAAGCCAAAGCGGCGGCGGAGGAAGCCGGCGTCGGTTTCCAGCGCGCCAAGACTGTAGGCGATCACCCTCTCTTCGTTCGCATGATGGCGGATGTCGTCCGCCGCGCGATGCCTGCCGTATTGTCAAAATGAAGCGCGCCGTCGTTGTCGGCGGCGGCATTACCGGTCTTGTCGCAGCCTATCGGCTTAAGACTCAAGCGGCCAAAACCTCCCTCCCTCTCGATATAACCGTGCTGGAAGCGTCGCCGCGGCTCGGTGGCGTTCTGCACTCTACGCGCCGCGATCAGTTCCTTCTGGAAGGCGGTCCGGACTGCTTTCTTTCCAACAAACCTCGTGGGATGGAACTTTGCGAAGAACTGGACCTCGCGAATGAGCTGATCAGCACCCGGACTGAGTTCAGACGCAGCTTCATTGTCCGGCGCGGCAAGCTCTGCCCCGTTCCGGAAGGTTTTTATCTCCTGGCTCCTTCTCAGCTGAGGCCCTTTCTTTCGACAGAACTTTTGTCCTGGCGCGGTAAATGGCGCGCACTGCTGGAGCCGCTTTTGCCATCACGCTCTCCTGACGATGAATCCCTCGCTTCCTTTGTCCGGCGGCGGATGGGCCAAGAGGTCCTGGATTGGCTCGCGCAGCCATTGCTCGCCGGCATCTATGCCGCAGATCCGGAAAAACTCAGTCTGCAAGCGACCTTTCCCCTTTTTATCGAATTAGAAAAAAAATATGGAAGCGTGCTGTTGGGACTTACCAAACAAAAAGACGAGACACTTTTGGCGAGCGGTGCCAGGTACAGCCTCTTTATGACTTTCAAAAATGGAATGGAGAGCCTTATCCACAGGCTGGTTGAAAGGCTGGACGGCGTGTCACTTCAGACGGGAACCCCGGCTAAACATCTGCGTAAATCCGATGCGGGGTGGGAGATTCAACTCCGAGACGGTAAAGTCCTGCAGGCGAACACCGTTTGCCTGGCGCTTCCTTCTCATCAATCCGCCAATCTTCTGGAACTTCAGAATAAAGCGCTGGCTGAAGAGCTTCGCGCTATCCCCTATGCCTCCTCGATCACGTTGAATCTTGCCTTTGACGCCGGATCCCTTCAGCATCCTTTGGATGGGGCGGGATTTGTGACGCCTGCCGCAGAAAGGGATGTTCCCATCGCCTGCACCTTTGTTCATCAGAAATTTTCTGGCAGAGCGCCCGCAGGCTCAGCGCTTTTGCGCGCTTTCGTGGGGGGCGATGCGGCACGAACACTCATGGAGCGGGATGAGAAAGATGTGGCTGCGTTTGTTTTAGAGGAACTCTCGCCGCTCCTGGGAATTACTAGAAAACCACGCTGGACTGCCATGGAACGCTGGCCGCAAACCATGCCGCAGTACACCCTGGGCCACCTTCAGCGCATTTTAAAAATTGAAGAAACAGCTCTCGGCCTTCCAGGACTTGCCCTCGCTGGTAACTGGCAATACGGAGTTGGAATCCCGGACTGCATCCGCAGCGCAGAACGCGCCGCGGACGCGCTACTTGCTTACAGCAGCAGCCACTTCGTTTAAGAGAAGCCAATACTCACCCAGCTGGCGCGTGGCCGCCTGAAACTTGTCAAAATCGACCGGCTTGCGGACGTAGCTGTTGGCGCCCAGTTGGTAGCTGCTGATTTTATCGTGCGCTTCCGTTGACGTGGTCAGAACAACGACAGGGATGAGGCGCGTCGATTCCTCTGCACGAATCTGCCGTAAAACTTCCAAGCCGTCGATCTTAGGCAATTTAATATCCAGGAAAACGACATCGGGACTCTGGCTCGCATCACGTTTCGCATGCGTTCCTTTGGCAAAGAGGTAATCCAGGGCTTCCTGCCCATTGCGGGCGACCACCACTTTGCTGTTGATGTTCTGCTTCTTAAAGGACCGAAGAGTAAGTTCCACGTCATCGTCATTGTCTTCGACTAAGAGTACTGTCTTGTCGCTCATGAGTGCACCTCGCGTTTCATAGTTAGCGGAGCGTGAAAAAGAATGTCGCTCCGCGGCCGACCGCTGCTTCTGCCCAGATCTGACCGCCATGCCGCGCGATGATGCGCTGGACCGTGGCGAGCCCAACACCTGTTCCGGGAAAGTCGCGCGATTCGTGCATCCGCTGGAATACCCCGAACAGCTTCGCCGCATACGCCATGTCAAAGCCGGCACCATTGTCACGTATAAAGAATGCTTTTTTACCCTCTTGGTTGGATTCACCGAAGTCGATGCGGGCGGAGGACACCTTCTGGGTAAATTTCCACGCATTCCCGAGAAGATTATCCAGCGCGACCCGCATCAGCTGGGCATCGCCGCGGGCGGTGAGACCCGGCTGAATTTTGAAGGTCACGCGTCTTTCCGGCTGGTCTGCCTGAAGTTCGTGGGCAATTTTCCCAACGATTTCGCTTAAACGGACGTCCTGATACTCCATGTCGCTCCGTGTCACACGAGAGAGCTTCAAGAGATCATCAATCAGTTGCGACATGCGCTGCGTGGCGGCCCGAATACGCTGGAGGTCTGCTTTGCCCAGATCATCCAGCCGGCTGCGTGAGTTTTCCAGCAGCTCGCGGCTGAAGCCGTCGATGGCGCGCAGCGGCGTGCGCAAGTCATGCGAAACAGAATAGCTGAAGGCCTCGAGTTCTTTGTTGGCCGCGGAAAGCTGTTCCGTGCGTTCGAGGACTTTCTGCTCCAGATTCTCATTTAATTTCCGGATTTCTCGGGCGGCGTGCGCCCGCTCGACCTCCTCCTGCTGCAGGCGGTCAAGCATCTCGTTGAAAGCTTTTGCGAGATAGCCGACTTCATCTTTGCCGAAATGAACGGCACGCATGCTGTAGTCCTTGTTCTCCGAAACAGTATGCGCCAGCTTCGCCAGATGAATCACCGGACCTACAATCTTTTGTCCTACACGCCGCGCAATGAGACCAGCCGTAAGAACTGAGACAAAGAAAACGCTCACTCCGATATAGGCATAGCGCCGAAGACGATCGGTCAGTTCAGTGACATCCGAGATCAGACATACGGTGCCGATTTTTGTTTTGTCGAGCACCATGGGATAGAAGATGGTGAGTGCTCTGCTCGAGAAAACGGACACGGGGCGCCGGATGAGCGGCATCATGGGGAGCGGGATGTCCTCAGAGCGCCGCCAACGTGCGAAGACGTGCCCGGTCTGCGTGTAGATCACGGCCGCGACCATGGAGGGCCTGACAGACAGTGAAGCCAGCGTCTTGGTGGCCGCTGGCTTGTCATTAAACACAACGGCGGAGGCGGCATTGATACTGATAATTTCACTGAGAGTGGTGAGACGTTTGGCCAAAGTCGTTTTGTAGGTCAAAAAGTCACCCGCCATCAGCGCCAGAAAGGAGAGCAGGAGAGCGGCCGTAGAAGCCCACAGGCTCACCGCGACCACTTTTTGACGAATAGAATACTCGGGAAGCGTGAGAAACTTCATCGACGCTTAGGCGACCGACTTGAGTTGAAGGAGATGAGCGATCGTTTTAGCGAGTTTTAAGAGTTGAGAGCTGATCTTCAATCGGGAGGCTTCCGCCACGGTCTGATTGATATTGAAGGAGACCCGATGATGGTCGAGGACAAATCCGATCATGCCGCCTTGCTCCATGAAGCGGCGAATGTCACTCACGGTCAAGACCGGTTGACCGCGAAGGCTTCCCAGAATAGAGTCGATTTTGCCGACCTCGGATTTTCCAATGAACACGACCTGGCAGTCGGTTGCTTCTTCTACTGAATTCAGCCGTCTTAAGACAAGTTTTTTGTCCATGATTGTTTTTCCAGCCAGCGCCTGTTCCAGTTCCTGGCCAAAAACATTTTTACCTAGAATGCCGATACTAAAAGAATCTCCCGTTTTTCGGAGGGCGTCCGGTGGCCATTCCACAAAACGGACAAAATTATAAAGAAATGCGATTTTGACCTGCTCTTCGGTGGGAGCAGGCGTTTCGGCTTCCTCGGCGGCCAAGACCGGCATGCCTATCAGGAGACTCCAAGCGATAATAAATTTAATCCAGTTCTGTTTCATGTTTACCAGTGCCACGTCACTTTCCCATACATGCCTCGCTGCATTTCGGAGACCTGAGTAAATTCGGGATGGTGATCATGGAGAAGGTTTTGGCCGACCAGGGAAAGCTCGAGCATCTTGGTGGGCCTCCAAGCTACACGTAGATCCAACTCCATGTAGTCGGGCGTGTTTTGGGATCTCAGCTTGCTGACATAACGTACGACGGGGTTTATCTCGGTCTGATGGGGCAAATCGAAAAGAGCGAAAAAGCTGGCTTGATGCCGGGGGCTTGATCCTTCCGTGTTGGCCTCTGTGGTGGTATCCTGGCTGTCAGACTCTGTGCGCAGATTCATATATAAGAGGGAGTACGTGGCGCGCAGCCTGCAGGACGGATGTACCTGAAGGTCAGTCGCGAATTCGCCGCCATGGGTAGAACCTTTAAACTTATTTTTAAATATGAACGGCGGGCCAGGTTCTAAAGATAAGAGTTTTTCATAATCGTTGTAAAAGCCTGCGATATCGATGAGTGCCCAGTCGCGCGGTTCGATCCTATATCCCGCTTCATAAGCCGTAACTACTTCGGAATCGAAATCTTCTCCATTCACCAGTCCGCCGAATGTTAAATCGCGTTCCACGCGAGAAGGTGTTCGCACGGAATGAGAGACCGCTGACCAAATCGTCTGGCGGTCTCCGGGCACTCCTGAAAGACGAACCGAAGGCTGCCATTCCAAACCGCTGTACTCGTTATTTTCCAATTTGGTTCCAAATGTCAACTCCAGTCGGTCGGGCACCAGCGCTATTTCATCCTGAACAAAGGCACTGACGGTCTGCAGCATGCGGTCTTCCGGAGTGAAAAATGTGAACCCGACACCCTCCGTGCTATCGCTTGTATTGCGATAACCAAGTCCCCAGGTGAGCGACTGCCTGCCTGGCATGGCAAAGTGGTGCTGAAAATCCAGATCGCCAGTATCTCGCAGTTCTGCAAAAGTGGGATCATGCCGGTCGGTATGGTCATAATATGCCTGAAGCGTGAATCCTGACGTTTCGCTCAGGGTGCGAGACCACCGGCTTAGCACGTTCGTACCAAAGAGATTTGAAAAGGCATCTGCGGGGGTTCGCTGGCCAGCGCGTCCACGATAAACATCTCCTTGAACCGTGATGTTGTCGCGTGAAGAGGCGTTCCAATCGCTCCGAAAGCCCGCCTGACCATTGTGCCAGGCATCGAAGTTATTCCCGTTGGCATGAAAGCTCGCATCGCGGTCGAAATACTTTCCATAAAAACGATAGTGGCCTGACGCGCCGGCTTTGCCGCCGTACCTTACGCCGCCGAAAGCTCGTTCTTCCGTGCCGCCGCCTGTTTTCACGAGCCCTCCCTGCGTCTCTTTCGAGTTTTTGGTAATGATATTGATGACGCCATTAAAAGCATTAGCGCCCCAGAGCGTTCCGCCCGGTCCGCGGATCACTTCGATCCTGTCCACATCGTCCAGAAGAGTATCCTGCACTTCCCAGTACGTACCGGCAAAAAGCGGGTTATACACTGACCGTCCATCGATGAGGACCAGCACGGAACGCGAAAGCCGGCTCGTGAAACCTCTCACACTCACGGCCCACTGATTGGAATTGATATGAGCGACGTGCACACCAGGAGCCAGGCGCAGCGCTTCGGGCAGAGACTTCACTCCTGAACGTCGGATGTCTTCTTGAGTAATCACGTAGACAGCGGCAGCAGCGTGGACACGCTTTTCAGGTTTTCGAGAAACGGAGGTTACTGCGAGGTTGGCGAGCTCTTCAATGCTGAGCGTAGTGAGGTCCAACTGCGCTCGCGCGAATGGCGCGAGGAGGAGCAGGGCAGCGGCGATGGCGATGGCGCGGCGTCGAAAGCCCATGTGGAGAAAGTCTATAAAATTCTCAGTACGCCTTTGACGGTTAAAAGTTCAGACAAAATGACAGGGTCCCGATCCGGCTGATAGTAAGCGTAGAAGGGTATTCCCGCACGGCCGTGCTTCATGAGATAGGTGCCGATAGCAGCATCCCGACTGGTCCAATCGGCTTTCATCAACACCGCTCCTCGTTCTGCAAATTTAGACATGATTTGGGCATCAGACAATACGAACCGCTCGTTATACTTACAGGTTACACACCAATCGGCCGTGACATCCACAAAAACGGGCTTTCCTTCCTTTAAATAGCCCGCTATAGACGCCTCATCGAACCGAATCCAAGCTGAAGAAGAGGCCGTCACCCCTGTTTTGTCGTGTTGCTGTTGGTAGAGCACCCAACCCAGCCACGCCGCAGTGGCGACCAGGAGCAAGGCCAGGAATTTCTTCAGGGTGATCATCCACACCCCAGGCTTTGGCAGAAAGCGCACGCTTCCCGGGAACGTGGCGAGTGCAAGATAGGGTAGCCCCATCCCTAAGCCAACGGCGGCAAAAGTAAGGAAGATGACAGGCGCTTCCTGGGCCAGCGCAAAGCCCATGGCG
>JANLWZ010000024.1:0-1571 GCA_031364865.1 Elusimicrobiota bacterium | reverse complement strand
AGACGAATTCTGATCAAGCTATCACTCGCGTCATGGAAGGGCTGCCCACCTCCACATGGATAATCTTCCGCAATCCCAACGAATTAGCGACTCTTCAGCTGTAACCTTCTTTCCTGCTCGGCTGTCTTACGATTAGGACGTTTCCGCGCCTAACTTCATGTCCATAAAATCCCCTTCTCAGACAGACTCGTCGTCACATCTGCGCGCCAGCGAACGACAACTTCATTTGCTGCTCGAGGCGGTGACGGACTACGCTATTTGCATGCTCGATAAGGAAGGGTACGTCCAAACCTGGAATCCCGGGGCTCAGCGCATCAAGGGATATCCCGCAAGCGAAATCATCGGCAAGCACTTTTCCATTTTTTATCCGCCCGAAGATATCGCCGCCAAGAAACCCGATCGGGGACTCATGCAGGCCAGAGAAACCGGACGACTAGAAGAAGAAGGTTGGCGGATCCGCAAAGATGGCTCGCGGTACTGGGCGAACGTCGTGATCTCGCCGGTCTATGACGAGACCCATACGCTTCAGGGTTTCGCGAAGGTCACGCGGGATTTTACGGATCGGCGCAATGTCGAATTAGCATTACGGGCGAGTGAGGAGCGGCTTCGATTGCTCGTCCAGGCCGTTAAGGATTACGCCATTTACATGCTCGACACAAAAGGCACTGTGATCAGTTGGAACGAAGGCGCCCAGCGCGCCAAGGGCTACCGCGCATCCGAAATTGTGGGACAGAATTTCTCGAAATTTTATACCCCCGAAGATGCCGCCAGGGGTCTGCCCGAGGAGCTGCTCCGTAAAGCCGCCGAGCACGGCCGCTGTGAAGTCGAAGGGTGGCGTGTCCGGAAAGACGGCACCAGGTTCTGGGCGGACGTCACTCTGAGCGCGGTCCATGATGAGCCGGGAACGCTGATCGGTTTTACGAAGGTAACGCGCGACGTGACGGAGCGCCGCCAGACTGAGGAAGCCTTACGCATGAAACAAGCCGAAATCAATCAATTACAGAAAATAGAATCGCAGGGCCGGCTCGCTGGCGGCATCGCGCACGATTTCAATAATTTACTAGCCGGCATTCTGGGCTGCGCCGAAGCCATTCGCCCCACGGTCGATGCCGCCGACCCTGCCCAGGAGGATTTGAAGGCCATCGAGCAGGGCTGCGAACGGGGCCGGATCTTGGTCCAACAGCTGATGGCCTTCAGCCGACGACAAGTCGCGGCGCCGAAAAAAGTTCATCTGAATGAAGTGATCCAGGCAATGACCCCCTTGCTCAAGCGGGCCCTGGGTCCCCATATCAAACTCATCCTGTATTTAAATCCGGACCTGAAAGACATTCGTTTTGACATGAGTCAGCTGGAGCAGATCATCATGAATCTGGCGTTGAACGCGCGCGATGCCATGCCGTCCGATGGACGTCTGATTCTGAGGACGGATAATGTTTTTCTGGATGACCTCAGCGACGTGGATGGATTATCGGAGCGTCCCTGCGAAGCCGTCGAGGTGAGCGTCCAGGACACCGGCACAGGCATGAGCAAAGAGGTGCTGTCGAAGATTTTTGAACCTTTTTACACAACCA
>JANLWZ010000016.1:0-3733 GCA_031364865.1 Elusimicrobiota bacterium | reverse complement strand
CGGTACTTGGTGCCGGCCACAACGGCGGCCAAGTCGAGCGTCATCACGCGCTTGTTCATGAGAATGTCCGGAATGTCTCCGCTGGAAATCTTCTGTGCAAGACCTTCGACAATCGCTGTTTTCCCTACGCCAGGGTCGCCGATGAGGACAGGATTGTTTTTTGTGCGGCGGGAAAGAATCTGGATGAGGCGTTCGATTTCGTCCGCACGGCCAATGACAGGGTCGAGCTTTGTTTCTTTGGCCATCTGCGTGAGATCGCGGCCGAATTCGTCGAGCGTGGGGGTTTTGGATTTGGTGCCGCTGCCCGAGGACCTTGCGGGTGTCTGAGGCGCGGCTGGACCGGGCTGCCCTTCGCCCAGCAGACTGATGACTTCTTCGCGGACGATGTCGAGGCGGACGCCTAGATTTTCAAGAACTTGTGCGGCCACGCCTTCTTCTTCCCTGATAAGCCCTAAAAGCAGATGTTCTGTACCGACATGGCTGTGGCCCATGTTCTGGGCTTCTTCCACAGCGAGCTCTAAAACTTTTTTTGCGCGCGGGGTGAAAGGAATTTCCCCCAGCAGCATGACGTTGTCGCCTGTGCCAACGATCTTTTCAATTTCTGCGCGCACACGGCGGAGATCAACACCTAAATTGGCAAGGACCTGCGCGGCAACACCTTCACCCAGAGCAATAAGACCGAGAAGAATATGTTCGGTGCCCACATAATCGTGGTTCAGCCGTTTGGCTTCTTCTTGAGCGATTAAAATAACGCGTTGAGCTCGTTCGGTGAATCGATTGGACATTTATTCTCCTCCCAGTTTTTCGCGTATGAGAGAGGCGCGCGCACGGTCTCTTTCTTCCGTCTTCAGCGCACGCCCTTTGAACAATTGCAAGTGTGCCGGCTGTGTGATCAACATGACCTGATTGAGTGTAGCCGCTTTCGCAGGAACCTGCAAGCCCATTTGGAGTCCTAAACGAATTTGTGAAATCAGCGACATCGCTTCATCGTAGCTGATGAGTCGCGCGTTACGCAAGAGTCCCCAGGAACGCCAGACCTGGTCTTCTACGACGGCTTTGCGCTTCGGTTCCAGAAACGCTTCGCGGCACTGCCGCTCGACATGCATCACGCTTTGGATGACGCGATCCATATTTTCCAGGTACTCCTGTTCCGAATGTCCCAGCGTCATGGTGTTGGAGATCTGAATGAGATTTCCGATCGCTTTCGAACTTTCACCGTAAAAGCCGCGCGCCGCCACGTTCATCTGCGCGAGACCTGCCAGCACGCGCTCGAGATCTCCGCTGGCCGCAAGGGCCGGCAAATGAAGTAAACAAGAGACCCGAAGACCAGTTCCCGCGTTGGTAGGACAACGGGTACAGAAGCCCCACTCCGCATCGAAGGCATAGGCCAAATGGTCACCCAGCTCGTTATCCGCTTTGTTCACTTTGTTATAAGCCTGCCGCAATGAAAAACCGGGAGAAAAGCTCTGAAGCCGGAGATGATCTTCTTCATTGATCATGAGCGTCACCAGCTGGCCCGGGCCGATCAGCACGCCGCGCGCATGGTCGTCGAAGGCCATTTCGGGTGAAATCAAGTGGCGCTCCATTAAAAACTGGCGCTCTGTTTTGCTCGCTTCCTTCATATCGATAAATCGCGCCTGGGAAAGGGAGGAACTGAGGCTCGCGGCACGCAGGACCTGCTCGAGTAGCTCGCGTCGTCCGCCTTCCTCCAGGCGTTCCGGGAATGGGACGTCGACAATATTTCTTGCCAGCCGCACACGCGTCGAGATCACGATATCGCTCGAAGGTCCAGCGAGATCCAGCCAGGCATGGGGTTCGCTTGCGATCGTTTGCCAGTCCATCAGCTTTTCCTCGTTTTCTCGCCGCGCTCCAGCTTCTGAATATGATCCCGGAGCTGCGCGGCCTTTTCGTACTGCTCTTCATCGATCGCCGCTTTCAGCTCCACCTTCATGCGTGCCAGCTCTTCTGTAGCAGATCCCGGGCGAACGGTGCGTTTGTAGGTTTTGCCGATATGTTGTGCGCTGCCATGGATCTGCTTGAGAAGGGGCCCTATTAAGGAAGCAAAGGTGAAATAACAGGTGCTGCAGCCGAGCTGGCTGGTCCGCTTAAATTCACCGTAGGTCAAACCGCAGCCTTTGCAGGAGACGCCGGCCAGCTGCTGTCGTCTGACAGCGCTCTGCGCAAGAAGAGAGAGGAGGACCTCCAGAGGATGGATGGGTTTGCCGTAATGGAAAGGCATGGGAATGCTTACTCTGCTATTTGGACACCCGTGAGACGGGTGAGCTCGCGGAACTCTTTGATCAGCCGGAGCGTCGTTTTACCGGGATGTCCATCGCCGATCACGCGTCCATCGACTTCTGTGACCGGAATGACTTCGGCGGCGGTGCCGGTCAAGAATACCTCGTCACCAATATAAACGTGATAAGGAGTGAAGAGCTCCTCTTTGACGAGAAGTTTCAGCTTGCTCTTGGCGATGTCCATGACGATGTTGCGTGTGATGCCTTCCAGAGCGCCGGCCGAGGTTGGTGGTGTGAGCAGTGTGTTTTCCTTGAGAACGAAAATGTTATCGCCCGTACATTCGGCGACGTAGCCTTCACGATTCAGCATGATGGCTTCCGGCGCGTTCTGGCGGGCGGCTTCCGCTTTCGCGAGCACATTGTTCAAATAGTTGAGCGACTTGATGCAGGGATTGAGCGCCTCCGGAATGTTGCGCCGAACGGAAGACGTGATGACCGAAAGGCCTTTTTCGTAGAGCTCCTGCGGGTAAAGCGAAATCTTGTCGGTGATAATGAAGATCGAAGGCTTGGGGCACTTGCTTGGATCGAGTCCCAGATCGCCTTCGCCGCGTGTCACTACCAGCCTGATGTAGGCATCTTTTAAACGGTTCGCACGCAGTGTCGACAGAACAGCTTCTTCCAATTCTTTTTTGGTCATGGGAATCTGCAGCATGATGGCGCGTGCGGAATTGAACAGGCGATCAAGGTGCTCGCGCAGCTTGAACACTCTGCCGTGGTAGGCGCGGATGCCCTCAAAGACGCCGTCGCCATACAGCAGTCCGTGATCGAACACGGAGACGGTGGCTTTCTCTTTATCGACTAACTGGCCGTTTAGATAGACTTTCATGTTCAATCTTTCCATCTTTAATCCGGATCCAGCGGTCGGCGCGTTCCGCGATATCTTCCTGGTGCGTCACAATGACCGCTGTCGCATTGCGCTGCCGGACTTCTTCCCATAAAAGCTTCAAGATCACTTCGCCTGTTTCTCGATCAAGATTACCAGTAGGTTCATCCGCAAGGAGAAGCGCCGGCTCGTTCACGAGAGCTCTGGCGAGCGCGACACGCTGTTGTTCGCCGCCGGAGAGCTGCATGGGGCGTTTGTACAGGTGATCGCGCAGGCCGATTGTATCCAAAAGCATTGCGGCTTGAGCAGAGGCTTCCCGTTCCGAGGTTCCCTGTATCCTCTGAGGCAGCATGACGTTCTCTAAGACCGTAAGCTCCGGCAAAAGGTGATGAAATTGGAAAAGAAAACCGATGTAGTCATTCCGCAGACGCGCGCGCTGTTTAGCCGATAGCCCCTGCACTTCCGTATTCTGGATCATCAGTTTTCCGGACGTCGGAGCTTCCATCAGTCCCAGAAGGTGCAGAAGTGTGGATTTCCCCGCGCCGGAAGGGCCTACGATCGCGACGATTTCTCCAGTCGAAAGAGTGAGATTCACCGGATGCAGAATTTCCAC
>JANLWZ010000202.1:0-6685 GCA_031364865.1 Elusimicrobiota bacterium | reverse complement strand
GGATCCATGGATCCCCGGCCAGTGACCGTGGGGGATGACGTTCTATAGACTAAAGATTTACTTTGCGAATGGCGATCCCGGCTTCCTTCAGCAACTTTTGCGCGGGGCCCGCAAGCGGATATTCCTGATTATAAACGACTTCTACAACGCCTGCGTTAATGATCATTTTCGTGCACAAGAGACATGGGCAAAAAGTCGTATAGAGCGTGGATCCTTTGATAGAGATACCGTGATAGGCCGCCTGGACGATCGCGTTTTCTTCTCCATGGGAGCAGTAGCAGTCGCCTAACGCCTGTCCGGACGGGCCGACCGCATTGCAGCGTGGACATCCGCCTTCAAAACAATTCTTCGTGTTGCGCGGCGTGCCGTTGTATCCGGTCGAGATGATGCGTCCATCTTTGACGATGAGGGCCGCCACTTTGCGCTTCAGGCAGTTGCCGCGGCTCGCCACGTTTCGCGCGATCTGCATGAAATAGGAATCCCAGGAGGGGCGCTTTATTTTCTTGAGGACTTTCTTCAAGTGCTCGGTCAGTTTCTCATGGAGTCGATCTAAAGATCCGTTGTTCTCGATCACAAGATGGGCGAGCTTTTCGCAGGCGTCCAGAGCTTGCTTGTTGGGGTCGGCATTCTGGGCTTCACGTTTTTCAACGGCGACAAATTGTTTGAGCGTGATCGGGTCTTCTTCACGTGCGCGAGACCGGATACGTTTCAGCCGAAGTTCAGGCTTGGCGGTCACGGCCCAAAGCACATAGTCCGGTCTTTTTCGAAAGGCTTCCACTTCGGCGGGATTGCGGAAAGAATCGACGACATAATTCTGGCTTTCCACCAGCTTTTTCGAGATGCGTTCCGCCAGCACGTCTGGTCCATATTTCTCTCGAAGTTCGTTGCCGACGCGGGTGAGGTGATCACGTGTGGCCGTCAGCTTTTTGCGTTTTAATTCCTCGCGCAAGACATCGGAAAGCGAATGGAAATGAAACCCTCGCGATTCTAAAAACTTGGCGACTTCCCCTTTGCCCGATGCGTTCTTCCCGGTGAGTCCAATAATCATTTGCGGAGCGTAGCCTCACATTTCTTTTCGAGATCGGTAATCATGCGCTGCACGATCTTATCAACATCGGCATCATTCAGCGTTTTGTCTTTGGTACGGAATAGAAGCGAAACGGTCATCGACTTTTTGCCGGCACCGATCTTCTCGCCGCTGAAAAGATCGATCAAGGACAGGGATTCGAGTTCCTTACCGCCGGCTCCGCGCAGCGTCCTGGCAATCTTCTCATAGCCGCAGGCTTCGGGCGCTACCATAGAAAGATCGCGCCGTACGGGCGGAAAGGGGCTGGGTGCCTGGTAATAAAGTTGTTCTGGAATAGCTTCCAAAAGCGCCGTCACATCGAATTCTCCCGCGACCATCGTTTCATCCGTTCCCAGCAGGGCCGTCAGTTCAGGATGAAGCTCACCAAACCAACCCAGCGCGCGAGAACCGATCTGAAGCGTCATAGAACGTTTCGGATGAAAAATGGAGGATCGTAAAGGAGCCCATTGGATGTTGGCAATGTTCAGACTTTTTAAAAGCGCTTCGACTGTGCCGGAAACATCAAAATAATCGGCCGTACGCTTTTTCATACGCCATTGCGCAGGCTGAATCTCGCCTGCCGCCAGGAATGCCACGCGGCGGTCCTCGTGACGTCCTTCCTGATCCTGATAAAACACCCTGCCCAATTCAAAAAGCTGGACAGAGGAGTTCTGCCGGCGAAAATTGAGAAGCGCGCTCTCCAGAAGGCCTGGGAGAAGACTCGTCCGCAAAACAGCTTGCTCGAGCGACAGAGGATTGGCGACGGCAATGGCTTTAGAGTCCGGCTTGGCGCCTAAAGGCGGCGTAAAAAGTTGAGAAGCTTTCTGGCTCAAGAAGCTCGTGGTGATCGCTTCCGAATAACCAAAACCGGTAAGCCGTGCGGCGAGCTTCTTTTCGAAATGCCAGAGGTTGTCATCGGGGACGCTGGTCAGCCGGATCGCGGGGTTCCTCGTCGGAATCTGGTCATACCCATAGAGTCGTGCAATCTCTTCCAGAAGGTCTGCTTCCATGGTGAGATCAAATCGCCAGGAGGGCACCGCGACATGCAGTTGCGCCGTTCCAATACTGATGATGCACCCGAGCTTGCGCAGGAGATCTGCCGCTACCGAGTCACGCATTTCCAGTCCAAGGAATTGCTTGATGCGTTCCGTGCGCAGCTTGATGGTCACTGCCGCAGGCGGCGGCGCAGAAGCATCTATAGGTCGCATCGCCAGTCCGCCGGCATGCTCCTGAATGAGCTGAGCGGCTCGGCGTGAAGCAAACATGACCATCTCGTAGTCGCTGCCTCGTTCAAACCGATAAGAGCTTTCGGATTTGATGCCCAGCTTCTTCGATGTCTGCCGGATCAAGGAGGGCGCAAAAGCCGCACTTTCCAGGACAATTTCCGTCGTCTCGGCAGATACGGAGGAAATCTCTCCACCCATAATACCGGCGATCGCTGCCGGCTTCTTCTCATCCGCAATCACCAGCATGCCTTCCTCCAGCGTAGCCGTCTTTCCTTCCAGCGTCAAAAGTGTTTCACCGGCGGCTGCTTTGCGTACGCGGATCTGCCGTCCTTCCAGTTTTGCGGCATCGAAGACGTGAAGGGGTTGTCCCAGTTCGTGCATCACGTAATTGGTGATGTCGACCAGATTGTTAACGGAGCGATAACCGCAGCGCGTCAGTCGTCTGACCATCCACTCCGGCGAGGGGCCGACCCGCACGTCGCGGAAATAGCGGGCAGTATAGCGAGGACACAAGTCCTGCGCTTCGTTCATGATCGAGGCCGTTGCGGTCGTGAGATCCAGCTCCCGTGAGCGAGGTTCGAGATTCTTGAGAGTGAGATTAAGTCCCGCCGCAAGTTCTCTCGCCACACCCAGGACACCCAGCGCGTCCCTGCGATTCGGAGTCACTTCGAGTTCGATGAGCGCATCATCCAGTTCCAGCAGCGGTTTGATGTCCAGACCAAGGTTTGTGTCTTCCGGAAGAACCAAAATTCCCTCGGAGGTAGCCGTCACCCCGAGTTCTGAGCTGGAACAGATCATCCCTTGCGATTCCACGTTGCGGATCTTCGCCGCGCGCAGCGTATCTCCATTCGGCAGCGTTGCTCCCACGCGCGCGAACGCCACTTTCTGTCCGGCGCGGACGTTCGGAGCGCCGCAGACGACAGTAAATTCTGTCTGGCCGTCCCACACTTTGCAGAGCGAGAGCCGATCGGCATTCGGATGCTTGGCGCATTCCTTCACTAGCGCCGTGACTACGCCGGCGAGCTTGCCGCCGAATTTCTCAATGCGAGCGATCTCAAAGCCTAGGCGCGCGAGCGCCGCCGCTGTCTCCTCTGGAGAGGTCTCCAGCGGAACAAAATCTTTCAGCCAGTTGTAGAGGACTTTCATTTTTAGAACTGTTCCAGAAAGCGCGTATCGTTGTCGTAGAAGAGGCGTAGATCGGAGACGCCGTATTTGATGAGCGCGATACGCTCGATGCCCACACCGAAGGCAAAACCGGAATATTTTTCAGGATCGATGTTGACGCCCGAGAGTACCTTGGGATTGACCATGCCGGCGCCCAGGAATTCAATCCAGCCCATTCCTTTGCAGGTGGCGCAGCCGTCGCCGCCGCAGAGCCAGCAGGAAACGTCCATCTGCGCGGACGGCTCCGTAAACGGAAAAAAAGAGGGACGGAAACGGGTTTTGACGGTCGGCGCAAAAAGCAGTTGAGCGAATTTTGCCAGCGTGCCTTTGAGATCGGCGAAGGAAACGCCCTGATCCACGAGAAGTCCTTCCATCTGGTGAAAAACGGCCAGATGCGTCGCGTCCTGCGCTTCATGTCGATAGACGCGGCCCGGGCAGACGATCGCGATGGGTGGCGGATATTTCTGCATGATGCGAACCTGAACGGGTGACGTATGCGTACGTAAAAGGGATGGCGGCTCGGTACTGGGTGATCCGTGTTCCGGGAATAGGATTTGCTGAGATCCTTGTCCGGGTGTTTGTGCGAGATAGAACGTGTCCTGCATATCACGCGCGGGGTGGTCTGCCGGCACGTTCAGCGCTTCAAAATTATAGAAGTCGTTTTCCATCTCGGGACCGTCCGCGCAGACAAAACCAAGTGTGCGAAAGATGGCGACAAGATCGCTCATGACTTGAGAAAGCGGATGACGGTGTCCGAAGGGTTTCGGCGTTCCAGGAAGAGACGTATCCAGGGTGTCGCTCTCTAAGGCCTTGGCGCGCTCCTGCGAAGTGAGCGAGCGCTCTTTGCTGGTAAGAAGATCTTCTAGATTGATTTTGAGGTTGTTCAGTTCCGGACCGAAACGTTTTTTTTCGTCCATGGAAAGGCTGCCCAATTGCTTAAGAAGAAGCGTTAATTTGCCTTCTTTGCGTCCCAGCCACGTGATGCGCACTTCTTCGAGCGCATCAAGCGAGCTGGCTTTGTTCAGTTGATCTTGAGCTTCTTTGAGGAGAGACGCTGGGTCAGGGAAATTTCCCATGCCGAGTGTTAAGCGGCTGCGGCTGTTTTGGCGGTTTCGGCGAGCTGCTGAAACGCTTTGGGATCAATGACGGCGAGTTCGGCGAGGACTTTGCGGTCCAGCGCAACGCCTGCCTTTTTGAGACCGAACATGAGCTTGCTGTAGGAAAGATTGTTCAAGCGGGCTGCCGCGTTGATGCGTTGGATCCAAAGTGCGCGAAAATCCCCTTTGCGGTCTTTGCGGCCGACGTAGGCGAAGCGGAGTGATCGTTCGACCTGCTGAACGACCTGGCGCCAGCGGCTGCGCTTGGAATAGTAATAGCCTTTGGCGATCCGGAATGTTTTCTTTTTACGTTGGCGTGTGGTAACGCCGCTTTTTACGCGTGCCATAAATTCTTACCTGTAAGGAATAAGGGCTTTGATGACGTCCCCATCCACCTTGTTGAGATAGTGTGATTTGCGCATCTGGCGGCCGCGGCCGGAATCCATGCCCGTCAACAGATGACGCTGGCCTGGCTTCTTATGCCTCACCTTGCCGTTGGCGGTAATCTTGAAGCGCTTGGCTACGCCGCGATGCGATTTAATTTTTGGCATATCGTTCCTCTATTTCTTCGGTGCAAAGAGCAGGCTTTTTCGGTTGCCTTCCATCGGCACATCCTGCTCCAGAACCGCTACATCTCCAATTTTCTCTTTGACGCGATCGAACAGGGGTTTGGCCAGATCGGTATGTTCCATCTCGCGTCCTCTAAAAACGATCGTCAAGCGAACTTTGTCATGCTCCTGAAAAAACTCGCGCATGTGTCCAATCTTCACATCCAAATCATGGACGCCGATTTTGGGACGTATGCGTAATTCTTTCACCTGCCCGCCCTTGTGTTTCTTGCGGGCTTCCTTCAACTTCTTTTCGCGCTCGTAGCGAAACTTGGAAAAATCTGCAAGTTTACAGACAGGAGGGTTGTTTTGCGGTGCTATTTCGACGAGGTCGGTATTCTTGTTCTGAGCAATACGAAGAGCTTCCTCGATCGACTTGATCCCTAGCTGTGTTCCATCAACATCTATTAGCCGAACATCTCTGACCCGTATCTGGTGATTGATGCGCGGTTCTGGTGGCTTACTTATAGGCTTCTAGCCTCCTGTGTCATTAGAATTTTTGCAACGAAGTACGAATCGTATTAAATTTGCGACTCTTTATTCAAGAGCTCTTCGACGGCGGCCAGGGACAGCGTGCCCAGGTTCTCGCCGGTGCGGCGGGCGACCGCGAGGGTGCCCGCTTCCATTTCGCGGTCGCCCGCGGTCAGGAGCAAGGGTACCTTCTCCATCAAAGCATCACGCTTTTTAGCGCCAATCTTCTCATTGCGTAAATCCGCTTCCACGCGAAAACCTTTTGCTTTTAAGTCATTCATCACTTTGGCGGCAAAGTCGTTCTGGCGATCGGTGATCGTAATGATTTTCGCTTGAACAGGGGCGAGCCAGACAGGAAAGGCTCCGGCATGTTGTTCTATAAGGATGCCGACAAAGCGTTCGATCGATCCAAGTAAGGCGCGGTGCACCATGATGGCCTGATGATCTTTACCCGTTTCATCCCGGTAGGTCACACCAAAGCGCTCCGGCAAATTGAAATCGACCTGAACGGTGGAACACTGCCAGTAGCGGCCCAGGCAGTCGCGGATCTTCAGATCGATCTTCGGCCCGTAAAAAGCTCCCCCGCCTGCATCGATGTCGTGCTTAAGATCTTTCTTTTTTAGCGCCTGTGCCAGGGCCGCTTCGGCTTTATCCCAGTTAGGAACGCTTCCGACAAATTTCTCCGGACGAGTGGAGAGCGACACCTGGTACTCGGTAAATCCAAAGGTCTTCAGGACTTCCAGGGTGAGATCGAGGATGTTCTCCACTTCCTGTGCGAGCTGATCTTCGCGGCAGAAAATGTGCGCATCATCCTGCGTAAAACCACGCACGCGCAGAAGCCCATGCATCACACCGCTGCGTTCGTAGCGATAGACAGTTCCCATTTCGGTGATGCGGATCGGCAGTTCGCGATAGGAATGCAGATCGTTCTTGTAAATCTGGATATGGCCGGGGCAGTTCATGGGTTTAAGCAGATACTCCTGCTCGTCAATTTTCATCGGCGCGAACATGTTCTCCCGGTAGAAGTCCCAGTGGCCGGAGGTTTTCCAAAGA
>JANLWZ010000199.1:0-3753 GCA_031364865.1 Elusimicrobiota bacterium | reverse complement strand
GCCGCGGATCTCCCGCACATCCTTCAGTCCGGCCGCGATCGTGGGCGGTTCGTTTTGATAACGTTCGTCGATGGTTACCGCGATAACTACGAGGTCGCATTCCCACTGTTGCGCGACGCGGGGGTCCGGGCAACGTTTTTTATCGCCACAGGATTTATCGACAAGCCGCAACTCCCTTGGTGGGACGAAATAGCCCGCATGGTGAGCATGTGCGAGCGCCCTGCAATCGAGCTACCTGAATGGCTGTCGTCACCGCTTCCGCTGGCGGCGCTCAGCGATGAGGCCACAAATGTACTGTTGCGGACCTTCAAACGCTTGCCCACCGATGACACCGATCGATTCATGACTGCGATCGCCAACGCCACTCAGTCTCAGCAGTTCCCCGCTCCGTGCGAGGAGTTGTGGATGACTTGGGACATGATTCGCGAAATGCAGTCTGCGGGGATGGAGATTGGCGCTCATACGGTGACGCATCCGATCTTGGCGCGATCGTCGCGTGATCGCCAGGAAGCGGAAATTGAGAAAAGCTGTGAGCGAATTCACTTTGAAGTTGGCAAGCGTCCAACGCACTTCAGCTATCCGGTAGGGGGCAAGGCGGCCTTCAATTCCGTAACACAGGAGTGTCTGAAGCTCTCAGGGATCGAGTATGCGTTTAGCCACTACGGCGGATTTAGCCGCTATTCGAATTGGCAGAATCTCGATATTCCGCGATTGCCGATTGAACGCGAGGTTTCAACCGACTGGTTTCGATCGATTGTGTCCTTGCCACAAGTCTTCGCGCGGTAGTTTGCAAACGCTAATGAAAGTGCGGGGGATTTGTGAGTGCATTATCTAAAGTGCGAAATTTGGTACACCGAATCCGGCACGAAGGTCTTCGAAGCACCATTCGATATGCGTCGTTAGGGTTTACCGAGTCCTTTTACGAGTGGCGATTCGGCATTAGTACGCGAGGACGGCGGTCGATGGCTGATTTAGGGATCAATAGTCCATTTTCGATCCATTATTTTCCCTCGGACTATGGCAGCATCTATAGGGCACTGAGGAATCTGAAAATTTCACCAGCAAATTTATTGACTTTGGGTCCGGTATGGGACGCGTGATGATCGTCGCGGCAACCTTTCCGTTTCGCAAGGTAATTGGCGTTGAGTTTTCTCCGGAATTGAGCGAGATTGCGACTCGAAACATAGAATGTGCTCGGGGCCGCCTCCGCTGTCTTAATACGGAGGTGGTGACTGTCGATGCCACCAATTACCAAGTGCCAGCAGAAGCGACTGTCGTATTTTTTTACAACCCATTTCATGGACCGGTGCTTGCCTCCGTATTGCACAATATCCCCGAGTCGTTGCGTAAGTCCCCGAGAAAGATGACAGTCGTGTTCAAGAACACCCCTCATCTCGAGCAGTATCTGGGAGAAGGGTCATGGCTATCCAAGAGACAGGAGTTTCGCGCATGCGATGCGGAGCACCGAATACTGATTCTCGAGGCGAGTCAACACGGCTAATCCTATTAGTATTAGGGTGCGGTATACCAGCAGGTAACAAAGACAGCGATAGCCGGTCACGATGAAAAATCAATTGAAACTCGTTGTCGTCGCTGGCGCTCGGCCAAACTTCATGAAGGTTGCCCCGATCATGTGGGAAATCGCCCGCAGGCCCGAGATTACCGGGTACTTGGTGCATACGGGCCAGCACTACGACGAGCGGATGTCGAAGCTGTTTTTCGAGCAATTGCGAATTCCTCGTCCCGATGTGGATCTGAATGTCGGGTCTGCGTCGCACGCGGTGCAAACTGCGGAGGTCATGAAGCGTTTCGAGCCAGTCGTGTTAGAGCAGAAGCCGGATGCCGTGATTGTCGTCGGCGATGTGAATTCAACCGTCGCCTGTGCGCTAACGAGCGTTAAGCTAGGTGTGCCGGTTGCGCATGTCGAAGCAGGTCTGCGCAGTTTTGACCGGACGATGCCAGAGGAAATCAATCGCCTGCTGACAGATGCGATCAGCCAGTGGTTGTTTGTCAGCGAGCCGAGCGGCGTAGAAAACTTGCAGCACGAAGGCGTGGATTCCGGCCGCATTCATTTTGTCGGAAATGTCATGATTGACACGCTGATCGCGTGTCGGAGCCAGTTCCAGGACATTTCACCGGAGCGGTTGGGAATTCACAGAACGGATTATGCGGTGCTCACCCTGCATCGTCCGTCGAATGTCGATGACCACGAGACTTTGCGAGCCCTGATGGGCGCGATCGAGGTAATTCAGCGCGATGTGGCCGTGGTCTTTCCCGTGCATCCGCGCACCAAGAAAATGCTGGCTTCACTTTCCCTTAGTTTTCCAAATGTTAAATTCCTGGAACCACTGGGCTACCTGGAGTTCATGGCTCTGATCAGTCGGGCGCAATTTGTATTGACCGATTCCGGAGGTATCCAAGAGGAAACGACTTTCCTTGGCATTCCCTGCCTGACGTTGCGTACCAATACGGAGCGACCATGCACGGTCGTGGAAGGTACTAATGTGTTGGTTGGAAACGAACCAGACGCAATCATCGCAGCGGCGAAACGACTTAAGTCTCGACCCAAGGTGGATCATCGCGTACCCGAACTCTGGGATGGCCAGGCATCACAGCGAATCCTGGATGTTTTGCAGGAAGGCAAGTAACGTGGGATTGATTCATGATTGAACAACCGAGCTTGCTCCGTCAGGGTGTGCGATGGTTCATGGGGTCGGTTTTGCCCAGGCGCGTCTTCATGACGAGCGCTTCGCGACGGAGCGGGGCGATCTACATCACATTCGACGATGGCCCGCATCCCGAGCATACGCCGCGGGTGCTCGATGCATTGGCCGAGGCCGGCGCGAAGGCCACGTTCTTCGTCGTCGGTGTCGAAGCAGAGAAGTATCCTGATATCGTCCGGCGGATGTCGGCCGAGGGGCACACCGTAGGAGACCACTCCTGGTCGCATACCGACATCCGGACGCTGTCGAAAGCCACCTTTCTCGACGAGTTGCGACGTTCGAGTGACCTGCTGAGCGACCTGACTGGCGAGCCGACGCGGCTCTATCGACCCCCCAATGGAAAATTGGGACTCAGCCAGTTTTTTACTCTGCTCCGCCGTGGCTATACGATCGCGCTCTGGAATGTCGATTCCAAGGACTATGACTGCGCATCGATCAACGAAGTACAGATCAAGTTGGACGATTGGAATGTGCAGCCGGGCGACATCGTGCTGCTGCACGATCGCATGGAGCACGCACATTGTTCGACAGCCTGGGTTGTCGAGCGTGCGCGGTCCGCGATGCCTCACCTATCATTTAAGGCCCTTTAGCTTCGTGGTTACCGCCGTGAATCCCATCCGCGTCGTTCACCTGGTGTCGACGCTCAATATTGGCGGGCTGGAAAAGGTCGTGCATGACCTGGTCAGGCTCGGCGACAGGGCGCGGTTTGACGTGAAAGTCATCTGCCTGGGAGAGGTTGGTGCGCTGGCCGACGATTTTGCCGCGATCGGGATTCCTACGTTCGCCTTGAACGCGATCGACAAGGGTCCGTTGACATCGTCGCTAGCGCTAGCCCGCCGATTGAAGGAACTAGGAGTCGACGTTTTGCACACGCACAACCCCGCTCCGCATCTGGCCGGCGCTTTGGCCCGTTGCCGCACGCGCGTTCCTGTGCTCGTTCATACCAAGCATGGCCGCAACTATCCGGACCAGTGGAAGCGGGTATTGATCAACCGCATGGTGACGTGGGCGACCGACGTCGTAGTGGCGG
>JANLWZ010000356.1:0-4204 GCA_031364865.1 Elusimicrobiota bacterium | reverse complement strand
GCTTCAGCGCTGGTAAACTTACGCTCTGCACGCAATCGACGTAAAAAGACGATACGAATCGACTTGCCGTAGAAATTGCCCTTCTTGGACAAAATGAAGACTTCGCAGTGCAGCTCGTGTGATCGTGGCTCAAATGTGGGTCGTGTCCCCACATTGCAGAGACCGTCCCACCCTTTTAGGACATCCTTTATCGTTAAAGGAAAATGAGCGCCGGCATGTACTTTCACCCAGAAAACACCGGGCGGAACGATCTTCCGAGGGTCGGCCAGGATGTTCGCGGTAGGAAATTGGAGCTTTCTGCCGCGATGGCTTCCATGAACGACGCGTCCCTGCACAGAATAAGGATACCCCAGCAGATGATTGGCCTGTTCGATTTTGCCCTGCGCAAGAAGCGCGCGGATGCGCCTCGAAGAGACGGGGCCAGCCTGAGTCGTCACACCGTCAACGACATGGATACGTACGCCCTGTTTTTTGCCAAGCGCTTTCAGCATCGGCAAACGTCCGGCCCGATTTTTCCCAAAGGCGACCTTGGGACCTACCACCATTTCGCATGCTTTTAACTTTCGGACAATCATGTCTGTAAAAAATTGATCGGGCGGTGTCGACGCCGTTTTACGATCAAACTTCAGAAGTTCGAGATGAGGAATTCCATGGCTTTTCAGTATCGCGCGCTTCTCTTCAAGCGTGGTCAAGAGGACGGGCCTGGCTGAGGGTTCTCCTGCATGGCGGGGCGGCATATCGAAAGCGAGGGCAACAGGCCGAGCGCCGCGAGATTTTGCGCGCGCCGCCACCTTTTGAAAAAGCGCTTTGTGTCCCCGGTGCACGCCGTCAAAAGTGCCCAACGTCAAAACGGATTTAGGCATGCGCGATCCCCTGAAGAGACTCGCGCGCGAGCGCCAGATCTTCCCAGCGCAGCGCCTGGGCGAGGCTATAAGGTCCGATGCTTTCCCGAACGAGATTGACCAGGACCGCACACGTTCCCAGCTTCGCGCCAATGTCTTCGACTAGAGTGCGGACGTAGGTGCCGCGCGAACACGTCACGCGCGCTTCCCATTCCGGCGCTGAAAACGAGAGAAGCTCAAACGCTGAGACGTGAATGGAACGAGGCACCCGCGGTATCTCGATACCTTTGCGGGCGTACTCATAATAAGGCTTCCCCTTATATTTGAGCGCGGCGTACATCGGCGGCAGCTGTTGAGAGTCGCCCTGGAAGGATTGCATGGCGTCTGCCATCGCGCTTTGCGTCACATGATCGGCAGGCGAGGATTTCGTCACTTGACCTTCCATATCGGCCGTGTCTGTCTGAACACCCAGGCGTGCACGGAAGAGGTACGTTTTTGGAAGGCTTAAGAACTTTTCCTGATCGCGCGTGGATTTCCCGAGAAGAATGATCAGCAGTCCGGTGGCCGCCGGGTCCAGCGTGCCGCAGTGTCCTGCGCGATCAGCATCTAAAGCGCGCTTCACGGCTTGAACGCATTGAAAGGAAGTTTTGCCGGCGGGCTTGTGCAGCAGCAGGAGTCCGTCGATCGTCTCAGGCACTTGGTTCGTTCGGACCGCGTTCCTGTTCGAGCTGCGAGAGAACATTCAGCACCTTTTGAGCTTCTTCAGCGCTGTTATCGAACACAAACATCAGCTCTGGGGCATTTTTAAGATTTTCGAGCTTCCGCAGGTGCGCGCGAAAAAATCCTTTGGCACGTTCGAGCGTTTCCTGTGTGCGCGTGCGCTCGTCGTCAGAGCCGAGTACGGAATAATAAACTTTGGCTTGATTGAAGTCGTGGGAGAGGCGAACGGCGAGGATCGTAATAAAACCCAGCCCGGGATCTTTCAGCTTAGGGATAAGCTTGGAGATTTCCTGCTGAATAAGTTCGGTGACGCGTTCTTGTCTTCGTCGGCTCATGGTTTGGTAAGTGGCCTGAAATCAGGCCTGGGGCTCAAGTTTACGAGCTTTGGACTCTTCGAGGAAAGCTTCAACGACATCTTTGGGCTTGAGGTCCTGGAAATTGCCGAGGCCAATACCGCATTCAAATCCTTTATCGACTTCCTTGACGTCATCTTTAAAGCGCCGCAGCGATTCCAGCACGCCTTCGTGAACCACCGCGCCATCGCGCAGAAGCCTTACTTTTGAGCCGCGCGTGAGTTTGCCTTCGAGCACAATGCTGCCGCCGATCGTGCCGCCTTTGGTGAGCTTGTACACTTCGCGGATTTCGGCGCGCCCGAGCTTCACTTCCGTCTTTTCGGGTTCCAGCAGACCTTCCATGGCGGCGCGGACATCCGCAATGGCTTCGTAAATGATGCGGTATGTTTTGATCTCGACATCTTCTTTTCGTGCAAGCTCTTCGGATTTACTGTCCGGCCTGATTCCAAAACCAATGATGACGGCATCGGAGGCGGACGCCAGGGTCACATCGGTCTCATTGATGCCGCCAACACCGGAGTGAATGACGTTGAGCCTGATTTCATCGGTGGACATACGCTCCAGCGAATCCCGAATAGCCTGAACAGAGCCTTGCACATCCGCTTTCAAAACGATTTTGAGTTCGCGGATTTTCCCCTCCGCGACTTTGGCGTGCAGGTTTTCCAAGGTCACGTGACGTCGTTTCTGCGCTTCTTCTGACAAAATGATTTGCCGGCGCTCGACCAAGGTCCGCGCCTCGCGTTCGTCAGAGATGACGGTAAACCGGTCTCCCGCCTGGGGGACAGCAGAAAGTCCGAGCACTTCAATCGGTGTAGAAGGTCCAGCCTGTGCGATGCGTTCACCGCGATCGTCCAGCAGTGCCTTGATGCGCCCGTACGTGACGCCCGCCACAATCACATCGCTGGTTTTCATAGTGCCCTTCTGCACGAGCAGAGTCGCGGTCACCCCGCGGCGTGGGTCGAGCCTGGCTTCCACGACCACGCCTTGCGCAGGGCAATCGGGGTTGGCTTTGAGCTCCATCAGTTCTGCTTCCAAACCCAGCATCTCGAGAAGTTTGTCAATATTCGTGCCTTTTTTGGCCGAGACTTCAACGAAAACGGTTTTTCCACCCCACTCTTCAGACACCAGCTGATGCTGAGAGAGCTCTCGGCGAATCTTTTCAGGATCCGCCGTAGGGAGATCGATTTTGTTGACCGCCACCACGATCGGTACCCCAGCGGCACGCGCGTGGTCGATGGCTTCGAGTGTTTGCGGCATGACCCCGTCGTCGGCCGCGACGACGAGAACAACAATATCCGTAGCCTTAGCGCCGCGGGCGCGCATGGCGGTGAACGCTTCATGGCCGGGGGTGTCGAGAAATACAACATCGCCCTTCGGCGTGGACACCCGATAGGCTCCAATATGTTGGGTGATGCCGCCGGCTTCTTTTTCAGCCACACGTGTTTTGCGGATCGTGTCGAGAAGACTCGTCTTCCCGTGATCGACATGACCCATGATGGTCACGACGGGGGGTCTGGGCTTGAGTGTGGCGGGGTCTTCATTTTCTTCCACCTGCTCCGCTTCACTCATGATAGGCACTATATCGACATCAAACCCAAAGGCATCCGCGGCCAGTGTGGCGATATCGGCATCGATCTGTTGATTGATGGTGACCATGCTCCCAAGACCAAGAAGTTTCTTAATGACATCGATGGGCTTCACATTGAGCTTGTCCGCCAGTTCTTTCACCGTCAATATTTCAGGGATGCGCACCTTCTGGCGGGCGGGTGCAGCGGGTGCTTCCGGCGCTTTGGTCGCAGCGACTTGAACGGATGGCGCTTGAGCGGGCGTTGAAGAGGGAGCACTGGGCTTTAATACCGGACGGGGCGTCGCCAGTTTCAGGGGCGTCGGCGGCGGCATTTTGTAGGTGGCCGTAGGCTCGCTCTTGCTCGGCTCCTTCTTAGGAGCCACGACAGGTTTCGCGGCAACTTTTTCTAGGGGCGCGGCTTTTGCAGGCGCTTCCGTTTTAGGCGCTTCTTGAAATGGAGTCTTCGCTTCGATCACCGGAGGCTTGACCATTTCCTCAACCACGGGCTTCCGTTCAACAGGTTTAGGTGCAGGAGACACCGGTGGCGGAGGCGGTGGAGGCGGCGGTGGTACGACCTTCGGAGGCGGCGCTTTGGGCACCACGCGCCGCGTCATGATGCCGGTCACGCGATGCAGCATGGGCGATGGCGAAGCGACGCCCGCGCGTTTAAGTGTCTTCAAGACCATTCTTTTCGGAGCGGCTTTTTCCGGCGTCGCCGCAGT
>JANLWZ010000313.1:0-10374 GCA_031364865.1 Elusimicrobiota bacterium | reverse complement strand
TCAGCTTGGAGATGATTTCCTTCATGTGGACAGGAATACGGATCGTGCGCGCTTGGTCGGCGATCGCGCGGTTGATGGCCTGGCGAATCCACCAGGTCGCGTACGTCGAGAACTTAAAGCCGCGCTTGTACTCAAACTTCTCAACGGCCTTGATCAGTCCGAGCCCGCCTTCTTGAATGAGGTCAGCGAGTTCGAGCGATGAATTGAGATGCTTCTTGGCGATCGAGACCACCAGGCGCAGGTTGGCGCGGATCAGTTTCAGCTTGTCGACAAGAATGGTTTCTTCGAGCTGGCGGATCTGATCGTAAATACGGAAGAGCGTATCTTTCGACAGCGGCAGCATCTCGCCCATGCGCGCCAGGCGAAGCGACACGTTTTCCAGATTGATCATCGTGGATTCGAGCGCGATCGGCGCATAACCCGTCGACTTCTTAAATGCGGCGGCTGTAATCTTGCCCGCTTTGGATTGATTGTAGAGCTGCTTCAGCTCGTCATAGCTCATCTTGAAGCGGCGCTCGTAACGGCGGATCTCGGCTTCGGATTCTCGCAGCTTGAGCGCAATGCTCTTGATCTTGTTGGTCAAGCGCTTGATCTTCTCGAGATTCAAGTTCAAGCCAATGATCTTGTTGATGATATGGGTACGTTCTTTTTGGACCTTATCCTGGAGCGCAGCACGGACGCCGGGGGTGAGCGTCTTCATGTTCAGTCGCTCTTCGGCACGGATCATGCGCTCTTCGGCCGTGATGATGAACTTCACCACGTTCTTCATCTTCTGACGCATGCGCGCCAGTTCCTGATTGGTCTTGCGGCCGCGGGGCATCAGTTCTTTGGGAGTCATTTCCTGTTGAGCCAGCAGGCTTTCCCAATTTCGCAGTTCACGAAGGGTGATCGGATTTTCCAGGACGATGAGCTTGAGCGTCTTCTCGTTTTCCTTGATGTTTCGGGTGAGAGTGAGTTCTTGTTCGCGCGTGAGCAGCGGGACTTTGCCCATCTCCGTAAGGTACATGCGGATGGAATTGGTGGTTTCTACGCCGATCTCGGGAAGCGGTACTTCCTCTTCGGAAGGTTTATCGGTAGAGCGGACAAGATCCGACTCGCGGTCGACCACTTCGATACCGAGATCTTCCAGCGTGCCAAAAAAGTCATCGAGTTCTTCTCCGCCGATAACGCCTTCGGGAAGATTGCGGTTGATTTCTTCGTACGTCAGGAATCCAGTTTCCTTGCCCTGTTCAACGAGCTTCTTGATCGGATTGTGATCTTTAAGGGACTTCTGTTCTTTCTCTTCGGTCTTCACTTGCTCAGCCATGTAAAGGAGCCTCCCGTAAAATGTTTCCGTCCGGCTTTGAACCCTTAAGACGTCGCGATAAGGCGTTGTACCGCTTCACTTTTTCAGCATCGAGAGGAACGCGCCCCTCGATCATCGCATCAATCTCCTGCTTCAAATCCTGCCAGGTTTCCTGCTCCTGGCCTTTGCGCCAGCTCTCGATCAGCTCGTCGAGGACGATCTGAGGCTTTGCGTAGTCACGTTCCTGCATCAGGCGTGCGGACAGCCAGTTGCTGGTCTTCTCAGGCAGGGCGGAAAGGATCTCCGCTAGTGTAAACGCCTTGCCCCCGTATTTGGTTCGGACCAAATCCCAGACTTCAGCACACCCCGAAATCTTCCAGGCCACCGACTCGAGCTGCTTCCAGCCTGTCTCACATGGATTCTTGAGATACACCATCAGCATCTCTTCTTCGATCGGCATGACTGCGGACATCCGCTCCGGTGCGTCTGCCTGTATAGGCTTTTCTTTGACGCTCTCGCGTCCGCCCAGCTTCATGCGGTTCATTTGACTGCCAAGGATCGACTTTTCCACGCGAAGAACATTCGCTAACCGGCCCATGTACTCGTCCTGCAAGAGCGGGTCTTTGATCTTGTGGATCACCGGGATCACCTCCCGGGCAATCGCGAGCTTGGTCTCCGGCGCCAGGCCCGGATGCCGTTTTTGCGCCGCGGCAATAAAATAATCCATGAACGAGACCGCGGCGCCAAGAAACTGTTCCAGAAAACCCCGGCCCTCTTTCACCAGAATCTCATCGGCATCCTGATCGTCCGGCAGCGTCACGACATCTACCGTAAAGCCATCGGCTACGAGAAGTTCTCCCCCCCGCAAGCTGGCTTGAGCACCGGCCGCATCCGGATCAAAGAGCAATGTGACTTTCTCGGCATAACGTCTGAGCATCCGCACATGATCGTCTGTGAGCGCCGTACCCAGCGTCGCCATCGTATTCGTGAGGCCGAACTGATGGCACGTCACGACATCCATGTAGCCTTCTAAAATCGTTGCGTGACGCTCCTTACGAAGCGTGGCCACGCCCTGGAAGAGCCCGTACAAGTGTCGGCTCTTGGAATAGACTGGCGTCTCTGAAGAGTTGATGTACTTGGGCATCGCATCGCCCATCGCACGTCCGCCGAAAGCGATAAATCGTCCCTGCACGTCCTGGATCGGGAACATGATGCGGTTCCAGAACGCATCGTAGATCCGCCCCGTGCTTTCCTTCTTTTTGACGAGACCAGCGCGCTCCAGCGTCTCCATGGAAAAACCTTTTTTGGCGGCCGCGCCATGCAAGGCATTCCCGGAGGCAGGCGCAAAACCGATCAGAAAAGCTTTCAGCGTGTCCTGCGTCAACCCGCGCTTGGCAAGATATGCTCGCGCTTCTTCCGCTTCGCCCGACTCTACGAGCTGCCGGTGATAAAACTTCGCGGCATCTTCTAATAGACTGTAAAGAACCTGCTTCTCTTTGGCTTCTGCCGTGACCGACTCGCTGCGCTGTTCTTCTTCGATCGTCACGCCGACCCGCGTGGCCAGCTTCTGAATCGCCTCGGGGTACGTCAGCCCTTCGGTCAACATCACAAATTTAAAGGCGTCGCCGCCTGTGCCGCAGCCGAAACACTTGAACACGCCCATTTCCGGGTTCACGTTGAACGACGGCGTCCGTTCTTCGTGAAAAGGACAGCGCGCCATATAGTTGCGACCGCGTTTCTTCAGCGTAGGCACGTGCTCGCGCACGAGTTCAGCCAAATTCAAACTCTCCCGTATACGGGCAATGGTCGCTTCTGGAATCATTCGGATGATGTCCTGGGTTTTTGGCTTACGACAATGCTTCTTTGACGAACTGCTGGGCTAATTTACCGTCGGCCCGCCCTTTGATCTGGGGCATGATGGCCGACATCACTTTGCCCATGTCCTGCGCGCCCTTGGCACCGGACGAGGCGACAGCTGCCTGGATGATGGCCTTGAGGTCGCTTTCGGACAATGGCTCTGGAAGATAAACTTTTAGGATGTTAAATTCAGCCTCTTCCTTGGACGCCAGATCCTGCCGCGATGCTTTCTGATACTCCGCGATGGATTCTTTGCGCCGCTTGGCTTCCGACTGGATCACTTCCAGAATATCCCCTTCCTGCAGGGCTTTCTTCTTCTCGACTTCTTTGTACCGGATCGCCGAGACGAGCATCCGCAAGGTGGAGGTGCGGACCGTGTCTTTGGCTTTCATGGCTACGAGAAGTTCTTTGGATATCTGATCCAGACTTGGCACGGCTGTCTCCCTTTTACTTAACCCTTCATCATGCGACGCCGCATTTTGCGACGCGCTTCAAGCGCTTTCTTCTTGCGCCTGACGCTCGGCGGCTCGTAATACTCGCGCCGCTTGATCTCCTGCATGATGCCGTTGCGCTCACATTCCTTCTTGAAACGTCGGAGCGCTTCTTCGATAGACTCGTTTTCTCTAACTTTTATAACGACCAAAAGTCCCACCTGCCTTTCAAATACGTTAGCCCGGAGGCCAATTTAATTTACGTCCTGCTAAAACGTGGTAATGGAGATGTCCGACAGCCTGACCTGCATCCTTACCATTGTTGATGACGGTACGAAAACCTTTAGACGCGATACCTTCCTGTTGGGCGACCGCTTGGATCGTCTGGTGGAGGTCGATCAGGACGTCTTTATGTGATGGCTCCAAGGCCATCAAGTTATCGATGTGGACCTTCGGAATGACCAGTATGTGAACAGGTGCTCCGGGGTGAATGTCGCGAAATGCGAGTGAGTGATTCGTCTCGGCAACGATGCTGGCGGGTATTTTCCGCGCCACAATGCCACAAAACAAACACGCTTCCCCTGCTCCCGTCATTGGAAGCCGAGATTATATCAGGATTTGGCTGAGAAAATAGTCTGAATCAGGCGGCTAACGAACGGCATTTTCTTGCGGAAAAGGAACGGCGCGGCGAGCGGAATTCCGAGCTCTAAAAACTTCCCCATCAAGCCTCCCCGAGCGAACATGCTCAGGCCCAAACGAGCCCAGGCGGGCAGCTTTACACCGTAGTCTTCCATCATCTGGAAGGGATAGGTCGTCAGCTCCAAAGCTCTCCTTTGTTGGAGCAGCTCGGTCAGCTCTGAACGTCTTACGACAAAATATTCTGTATCCATTGGATGCTTTCCTTAAGTTCCCGCTGGGTGGCAGCGAAGGGCGGCCCGGCGCGTTTGTCGCGGCGCGTTCTGTGAAATATCGCATAGGCGGCTACAAAATAAAGAGTGCTGAAAATAAGGGCTGATACGCCTAACGATAAGCCCAATCTCATTAGACCACCGATCAAGGCGACCTGTAACACGATAAAACCGGTCAAAACCAGGACGAGCATAGCGGCCACAGCGAACAGCTTCTTCGCCGCGCGATCCGATTCATAGCTTAATTCAAGGGAGGCCAGTTCGATATGATCCGAAAGCTGGTCCGCGACATCTTTCCAAATGGTGTGACGTTTAGGCGGCGTTCCGTTTTCACTCATACGGCAAATCTACCCCCTTCGGTTCGTAAATGCAATCGCTAAATTCCCCAACGCGGGACCCCTGAGGCGCGCGGGCCCGGACGTAGCGTTCGGTATATCCCGAACCATCCGTCTCTACCAAGACTCGTACCTGCTGGCCAACGAAGCGGCTGGCATAGCGGCTGCGCAGCGTCGCATCCAAAGCGACCATCGCGCGCGTTCTCTGAGCCTTGATCCTGGGATCGACATGACCCGGAAGTCGTTCTGCCGGAGTCCCCGGTCTTATGGAATAGCGAAAAGCGTGAACCCGGCTGAAGCCTTCTTCTTCCAGCAATCGCGTGGTGTTCATAAACTCTTGATCTTCTTCACCAGCGAAGCCCACAATGACATCCGCGGAGAGCGCGACATCTTTAACTTGTGACTTAATCCATTGAATTGTCTCTCGGTACTGGCGTGCGCTGTACCACCTTCCCATGCGTTTGAGGACGGCGTCGTCGCCGGATTGGAGTGGGATGTGGAAGAAGGGGCAGAGTTTGGGGTGATGCGCCGCAAGATCGACGACCTGCTCAGGTATTTCGGTGACTTCGATCGACGAGAGCCGTATTCGGAATTCCCCCGGTAATGCCAAAAGCGCTTTAAGGAGTCCTTCAAAGTTCCATTTTTCGTGTTCATAGCGACCCAGTCTGACACCCGTGAGTACGATCTCTTTAAATCCACGTGAGAGAAGGTTTTGCGCCTCTTTTAAGATGAGGGCTGCCGGACGACTGATCAGTTCTGGCCGTACCGACGGGATGATGCAGTAAGTACACTTCGCGTCGCAGCCGTCCTGAATCTTGATGTAAGCACGCGTCCGATCGGCAAGGGCCGTCACACCGCTCCGAGCCGCTTCCTCTACACAGGAAGTAGGAACCCCTAAAGCAACGGCGATAACAGGCTTTTCATGGTTGCCGTAGACCTCCACGCGAGGCGATAGCTGGCGGAGTTCATCTGCAGCGCGTTCCGCATAACAACCGGTGACGACCACACGGGAATCCTCACGTTCGCGTAGGAGTTTCCGCACGAGCTGCCGGCAGGAGCTATCCGCATCGGCAGTCACCGTACAGGAATTGACGATGGCGACATCAGCGTGGGAGTCCATGGGGACGATCTGGAATCCGCCAAGACGCAACTGCTCGCGGAGTTCTTCGGTTTCGTACTGATTGACCTTGCAGCCGAAGGTATGAAAAGCAACGGTTTGGGTCATGAAGACTTATGGGAGACTTGCTCGTCCTTAATAATCACAGAGAGCAAGATGGAAGCGGCAAGAATAAAACCTACCACACCCAGCGAAAGACCGATGGGGATGTGATAGATATCCGCGACGAGCATCTTTGAACCAATGAATAAAAGGACAATGGCTAGCCCGAAGCGAAGATAGCGGAAATATCCGATCAGGCCATGGATCAGGAAATAGAGCGACCGAAGTCCCATGATGGCAAAGATATTCGAAGTGAAAATGATGAAAGGATCACGTGAAACGGCAAGCACGGCAGGGATCGAATCAATCGCGAACACAAGATCCGACGCTTCCACGACCAGAAGCGCGGCCAAAAGCGGCGTCCCGTGCTTGACGCCGTCGATCACGGTGATGAAGTGATGTTCATTGAACTTGCTGGTCATGGGCATAAAGCGTTTAATGAACTTGAGAACATGATTATTTTCCGGGTGAATATCTTCCGGGTTATCACGAAACATCTTCAGCGCCGTAATGATCAGCAGCCCGCCAAAGATATAAAGCATCCAATGGAAGTACTGAAGCAGCGTAACACCGGCAAAGATGATCACAAAGCGCATCGCAATGGCGCCAAAGATCCCCCACTTGAGCACGCGATGCTGATAGGCCGCAGGTACAGAAAAATATTTGAAGATCATGATGAAGACAAACATGTTGTCCACACTGAGCGATTCTTCTATCAGGTAGGCCGTGAGATACTCGAACGCCCGTTCATGACCCATCGCGGCATCAATCACGCCGGCAAAAGCAATGGCCAGAATCACCCAGAGCGCGGTCCAGAGAGAAGCTTCCTTAAACGAAACCACATGGGCGCCGCGATGGCTCTTCAGGCACATATCGACAGCCAACGCCGATAATACCGTCACTCCGAATATGATCCAAAGCCCGATATGCACGTCCATCTTAGCCCCCTATTTCAGTCAGCACTTGAGACAAAGCCACCACACCAGCGGTCTCTGAGCGTAGCAAGTTCTTTCCGATCGTAACAGGGAAAACGGAATTCCGCCGGGCCAGCTCAACTTCCGAGTTTTCCCAGCCGCCTTCCGGTCCAATAAAAAGAGAAACGCAGGACACTTTTTTAAAACATTGACGTATCGTGACCGCAGACTCTTTTTCCCAGGGGATGAGCGCCAGGCCTTGCGCCGGTAGAGTTTCGAGGGCTTCGGGCAGGGAGATCGCTTCGGCCACGTCCATAACGCTCGAACGACCACATTGCTTGGACGCGGCAAGCGCAATACGTTTCCAGCGTTCGAGCCCGGACGCGCGCGTCGGCTGAACCACCGTTCGTGCGGTCGTCATAGGCACTAACTGGGAAGCGCCCAGTTCGCACGCCTTTTCCACAAGCCAGTCCCAGCGTGACCCTTTGATGAGTGCCTGATAAAGAACGACAGGAGTGAGAGTAGGGATGGACTTTTGCTGCGTCTCAAGGATAATGCCATCGATGCGTTCCGGGCTTACTGATTCTATGCGCCCGCGAAAAGAGAGGTCTTTACCATCGAAGAGCTCGATTTCATCCCCCGCTTTTTTACGCAGGACTAGCACGGCGTGCCGTGCTTCCGAGCCGGACATCGTAAAACGCTGATTTTTGATTTGCTCTGGAGGGACAAAGAAGCGGGAGCTCACGCGGGTGTCAGCCTCGGCCAAATATCTTTTTTAGAACGCTTTCGTCGTACTGCTCGGGCTTTTCGCCAAGTGTCCGGGCAAATTCTTTGAGAAGCTCACGCTGCTTGGCGCTTAAATCTTTGGGCACATCCACCACGACTTTGACGTACTGATCGCCTTGACCGCGGCCTTCGAGGCGCGGCATCCCGCGATCACGCAGGCGGAAGAGGGTCCCGTTCTGAGTCCCCGGAGGCACCTTCATCGTCACAGGTTCGTCCATCGTTTCTACTTTGATTTCGGTTCCCATGGTCGCTTGGGGGTAGGACACATGCTCGTCTACATACAGATCATCGCCATTGCGGACATAGCGTTTGTCCGGAGCAAGATGGATCACGACATAAAGATCGCCGGCGGACCCGCCGCGCGGAGCCGTATGGCCAGATCCTGAAATTCGAAGCGACGTCCCCTCACGAACACCTTGGGGAATTCTGACGGTAAGCGTGGCATCTTTTTGAACGATGCCCAAGCCCCGACAAGAAGTGCAGGGTGAAGGATTCATCATCCCTTCCCCACGGCAGGTCGGACAAGTCTGCTGCATCATGAAAAAACCACGTTGACTGCGTATCTGGCCGGAACCATTACAGGACTTACAAGTGATGGGTGCGGTCCCCGGTTTCGCGCCTGACCCGCTGCAGGCCTCGCACTTGTCATGCCGCGTCACTCGGACAGGCTTTTTAGCGCCGTCGTAGGCGTCGCGAAGGGTGACATCCAGTTCGACGGCTATATCTTCACCGCGAGACGCTCGCTGGCCTCGACGGCTGCGACCCCCGCCCAGACCTTCTCCACCGCCAAAAATATTTCCAAGGATATCGCCCAGGTCAACATCGCCAAAGTCAGACGATGAGAATCCTCCACCGCCGAATCCTCCGGGTCCACCTGCCCCTGCGCCGGAAAGTCCCTCATGACCAAAGCGGTCGTAGGCCGCTCTCTTGTTAGAGTCGGAAAGGACTTCGTAAGCTTCGTTGATGGATTTGAATTGCGATTCGGCCGACGAATCACCCGGATTCTTGTCCGGATGAAACTTGATGGCCTGTCGTCTGTAGGCGGCTTTAATCTCTTCTTGAGAAGCGGACTTACCGACGCCTAAGAGATCATAAAAGTCTCTTTTTTGCGCCAATTACTTCTTCCCCTCATCGACGACTTCGGCATCGACAGCATCGCCTGCTCCGCCACCGTTGGTGGGACCTGAGGAAGCACCTTGGCCGCCAGCCGTTTGTCCGGCTTTGGCTTTTTCGGCAGCTTCCTTATAGATGACCTCGGCCAGTTTATGCGCTGATTGGGTCAATGTTTCTTTGGCTTTCTTCATCGCATCCAGATTGCCGCCTTTGAGAGCATCTTTGGCTTCGGACAACGCTCGATCCAGCGCTAATCGCTCATCGCCAGAGATTTTATCGCCATGATCTTTGAGCGATTTCTCGGTGGCATAAACGAGGCCATCGAGTTCGTTCTTGGCTTCGATCTGGTCGCGGTTCTTTTTGTCTTCTTCCGCGAACTGCTCCGCCTGTTTCACAAACTTTTCGACTTCGTCTTTGGAAAGCTTGCTGGGCGAAGAGATCTTAATGGATTGTTCTTTTCCTGATCCCAAATCCTTCGCCGTGACATGAAGGATGCCGTTGGCATCCAGATCAAAGGAGACTTCGATCTGCGGGAGGCCGCGCGGCGCGGGAGGAATGCCGTCGAGGATGAACTTTCCCAGCGACACGTTATCCTTGGCCATCGGGCGTTCGCCCTGCAGCACATGGATCTCCACCGAGGATTGATTATCTGCCGCAGTCGAGAACGTCTGTGACTTCTTCACTGGAATCGTTGTATTGCGATCGATGAGCGGCGTGCGGACGCTGCCCAGCGTTTCAATGCCGAGCGTCAGCGGCGTGACATCCAGCAGAAGCACGTCCTTCACTTCACCCGTAAGCACAGCGGCCTGAACCGCGGCGCCGAGAGCCACGCATTCCATCGGATCGATTCCATGTTCCACTTTGCGACCCACGTGCTCTTCTACAAATTTCTGCACGATGGGCATACGTGTCGGACCACCGACCATAATGATCTTCGTAATTTCATTCATAGAACCCCAGGAATGCTTCGGGTTCTTGCGCGCGTCATCGAGAGCGCGATCCACGGGACCTTTGCAGCGATCGATGATCGGCTTCACAATTCCTTCGAGCTTTGCGCGCGTGAGCTTCTGCGTTAAATGTTTAGGACCAGAGGCATCCGCCGTGATGAACGGCAGATTGAGTTCTGTTTCCAGAGTCGTCGAAAGCTCGATCTTGGCTTTCTCTACCGCCTCCTTAAGTCGCGTCATCGCGAGCTTGTCCTTTAAGAGGTCAATGCCGGATTCCTTGCGGAACTCCGTAGCGACGGATTCAATGAGGGCGTTGTCCATGTCGGTACCACCCAGCTGCGTATCCCCTGAGGTCGCCACCACTTCAAACGTGGCGTCAGACCCTGAGCTCGACATATCCATCAGCGTGACGTCGAGCGTACCGCCGCCCAGGTCAAACACCATGATCTTCTGATTCTGGCCGGACTTATCCAGACCATAGGCAAGACATGCAGCCGTCGGTTCGTTGACGAGTCGCACGACTTCAAGACCGGCGATCGATCCGGCATCTTTAGTCGCCTGGCGCTGGGCTTCGTCGAA
>JANLWZ010000311.1:0-6836 GCA_031364865.1 Elusimicrobiota bacterium | reverse complement strand
AGTTCCACGTTTTCTGCCACGGTCAGTGTCGGCAAGAGGTGAAACTGCTGGAAGACGAAGCCCAGGACGCCGCGCCGGACTTCGACCAGCTCATCTTCTGCCAGGCTGGTAACCGATTTACCGCCGATGGTCAGCTCACCTGCCGTCGGAGCATCAAGCCCCGAGAGCACGTTCATCAGCGTCGTCTTCCCTGAGCCGGAAGGTCCCAGAATGGAAACCATTTCACCGGGGGCAAGCGTGAAGTCCACGCCGTCCAAGGCTTTGACCGTTTCCGATCCCCGTTGGTAATAACGCTTCAAGCCGCGAGCTTCGATCAAGGCGCTCATGAAGAGGCTCCTTCCCGAATGGCTTCCACAGGCCGCATCGCGGCGGCGCGCCACGCCGGATAAATTCCTGCAAAAAATCCGAGAGCCATCGAGATCAGTATGGAGAAACCGACCAACCGCGGCGTGATGCTGACAATAGAGCCGGATACACCGAAGTCGGCGAGCGAGCGGATGGCACGCTCGACAAGACCCGCGCCTACCATCGCGGCGAGCGAGCCCAGGACGGAACCCACCAGACAGATCACGAGCGTCTCGAGCCATATGAGTTGGAAAATGTCGCTGCGCCGCGCGCCCAGAGCTTTCATGATGCCGATTTCGCCCGTGCGTTCGTAGACGCTCATGAGAATGGAATTCACAACGCCCAGGAAGGCCACGAGAATGGCGATGATCGCGACCGCCGCGATCATGGTCTGCGCGGTGGCGACCAGTCCGATCAGGGTGTTCTTCACCTGTTGGAGTCCGACCACCTGGACTTCGGGAAGCTTGAGCCAGCGGTTTTCAAACTCGCGCAGCTTGAACGAATTAAAACCTTTGAGCTTGATGCCGAGGATCGTGAGCTGATCCGGACGGTTGAAAGCTTTGCGCGCTGCAGCAATGGGCATGAACACGGTACCGTCATCCTGCGTGCCCGTGCGTTCCAGAACGCCCACGACCTTAAACTCCCGTCGCACAGGATCCGGCTTGCCGGCGGGTTGAATCGTGGCGTAGAACGTATCGCCCACTTTACGCTGCTCGTATTCCGCCGCCTCAAAGCCCAGGACGATTTCGTTTTCAGCCTTAAACCACCTGCCGCCTTCGTAGCCTGGACCGTCTTTTATCTTCAGCCAGGGCTTCATGACGAGAAAACTCTCCGGCTCGATGCCGCTGATGACAGTCAGCGCGGTATTATCGCTGTCGTCCCGGATGCCCGAGCCTTCCTTTTGCGCGACCCCCACGAACACGGGAGTGATGCTTTCCACGTCGGGGTCGCGCCGCACTTTCTCATAGGAGTCAGCAGGCAGATAGAGGAGACCGGTCCCGCCTTTAAGCATCATCGTTGCGGCTTCGTAAGGGCAACCTTTGGCCATGATCATGACCTGGAAGCCAAGCATGTCGATCGAGCGGTCGATCGCGCCGCGGTAGCCCAGCATAAACCCGCCCAGAGAGACAGCCACCATGACGGCCAGCGCGATGCCAGCGACCGTGAGGCCGGTACGGATCATCCTTCGACGTAGATTCTTTGCTGCCAGTTTTAGGTATCTCATTATTTAAACTCCACGGCGCTCGCCCAGAATTGGTAATCATCGCCACGACGCACCATTTGCCCTTCCACGCGGACGGGCTTGCCGTTGCGGTTGCGCGGCGCCCACATCGCGATTTCCTCCAGATCCACGCGCAGCTTCTTTCTTCCTTCTTTCAGATAGAAGTAGCATCCCATCGTGGTGCACTGGTCGGTGATGATGCCCTCGATGGCCCAGGTCTTGCCCATGTTTTTCTTGGGGTGATCGATCAGCTCAAGCATCTGAGCTTTTGGGGCGCCGATGAAATGGCCGTAGGTCATCTTTGGACGCGTCGCCAGATAAACCCACGCGCCGCCAATGATCAGAGTCACTCCGCACAGTGCCAATATCTTTTTCATCGTGATCCTCCATACCCAAAGAGATCGAGGAGAATAAGGTTCTTCCGGACACCGCGTAAGGAGGCTTCATAGTCCGGCAACCCTTTTGTACCTACGGCAGGAGACTTCAAGTTCTTCACGCGATCGCTTTGTTTTTCGAAGTCGCTGAGCGTCAGGCCCTCAAACTGCCGGCGAAACTCCTTGTCACGCAGCGCCTTCGCGGCTGGACTCTCCAGCCGTTGAAAGAAGAACTTCCTGATCTCGGCGGTGTCGGGGTCGGTCGACAAAAATACCTGAATGACGCCGCCTTTGCCGGGGACATTCACGCCATGGACGACGCCCAGCTTCGTTTTTCCTTTATAAATCTGGTAGATCGTGTACGGCGTATCGATCGACTCGTAAATCGGGTCGAGATCGCTTCCCAGGCGGGCACTTAAGTCCTTGTACATCTTTGGACCGGGAGCCGTTCGTCCAATGCTTTTCAGGTCCTCCTTGTAAGACGTCATGTCGGGGAAAAGATATTTGAGATCCTGCGCGGGATTGGAGAGCGTGCAGCCGATAGCCGCCCAGCTCACACTCGGGAAAAGAAGTGCTGATGCACATACGAGAAGTCGGACATTTTTCTTCATAAAAGGCTCCTTACCAGTACCTGTAGTATTGTAGCGTGACGATCACCGCGCGCGGCTGCTGCATGGCCTCCACCTGCTTTTCGATGTTGAGTTTAATCCAGTGCAGCAAAGTGTTGCCGACATCATTCTGAAAATACCATGTGACTTCGCCGATGAGGGACGCTTTACTCCCCATCATGTCCTGCCAGAATCGTCGATATTGTCCGGCCATTCCCCAGCGTCTGGTGTGGTGCAGGTACTCGCCTTGATAGAGCTGCATGAGCACAGGATCCTGCTCGTCTTCGCCGCCGCTCCATTCGCCCGTCGCCGTGAGTAAACCTGTGGGCACGGTGTGGCGGTAGCGGCCATCCAATCCCGTGCGCCAGGTCTGAATTTCCTCGCGATCCACATTTAAACGTTCGCCGCCAAGGAATGAAAGCCCGCCTTCCACGCCATGCTCATAGCTGTAGCGATTGGCGAGCGAGAGGCGCAGCGATCCTAAGCCCTGCTGGCCGTCAAAGCGAGGGTGATAGCCTGAGCCAACCAGGTAATTCAGGTCGTAGTTCACGTGTTCATTCAGGCTGCCCCAGAGGCCCGTGTACCAATCGCGCTCGAAGCCAAAATTCTCTTCATTGGAAAGCTGAAGGATCGTGCCGTGCGTATCCGTCTGCAGATTAAGCCCAAAGGGAACGTAGAAGCGACCCGCGCGGACGTTGAGCAGGCCGACGGGACCGGCCACGTTGTAGAGATCGAGATAGGCGTTGTGATATTCGAACTCCAAGCCCTGGCGGTTCATTCCCTCCATGTCATTTTGAACAGGGACGAAGCGATCCCGCCGCACGACGCGCAGTTGAACGTCGAGACTCGCTACGGTTGACGTGGGAGTGGAGAATTTCTTCTGCAGTTCGCCACCTATGGAGAAGCGGCTGGACGCCGCATAGTGATCGCTCGCTGCAAACTGCGCCATCACTTCCTTCTTGAAGGCGAAGTAATCCGCATGTAAGCGCATCGGAACCAAGGCGCTCAAGAGGGCGATAAAAGACCAATAGCGAATTCTAAACATGACGTCCTTATTAGAGCAGATCAGAGGAAACAGCGACGAACGATTTAGGCGTTGATCAGGTGGATGAAGGCAGGCGGGGCGCGTGCGGGCAGCGGGGGACTTTGGATTAACGTCTTGATGGCATTGATCACGGGGGCGATCCGCAGGACGAGCAATTGCACGTCATGAAGCACTGGCAGAGAGCTGTGTTGCAGGGGCTGTAGAAGGCTTTCGAAAACGATGGTATTTCCGGCGATCGTGTCCCGGGGTGCTTGCGCCTTGAGCATCGGGCACTTCGGCATGGGCAGCTTTTTGCAGCATTTCATGGCGCAGGTTTTGGCGAAGGCGGGGCCGAACATCATCTGGCATTGGCCGCGCACAGGGGCCTGGCTCACCAGGAGCGCGGCCATCATTATCGTCGATAAAATGCTGTGCCTCATACTCTTCATGACACTTCGAGTATAGACCCGGTAACTGGGACTGTCAAGGTAGCAATCGGCCTAATTTGGAGGAGTGTTAGAGGATCTGGCTGGCGGGGATGTGTATCGTGAAGCGTGAACCTTTGCCTTCTTCGGAAGTGACATTGATCGTGCCGCCATGAAGCTCGAGGATGCGTTTGCAGATCCACAGGCCCAGTCCCGATCCATTTTTGCGATCTACGGTGGGCGATACCTGGATGAAGCGCTTAAAGAGTTTGGAGGCCTGGTCCTTGGGAATGCCGCGGCCCGTGTCTTCGACCATCACGTCAACGCCATTCAGGTTCTTTTCGACGTGGACGAAGACTTTACCGTGGTCCGGCGTAAATTTGTAAGCGTTCCAGATGAGGTTGTTCAGCACGCGCTTCATCCAGAACGGGTCCACGTGAAGCACCTGCCCAAAAGTGTTTCCCTGGCGATAGATCTGCATATCGCGCTGGCTGAAAGCGGCGGAATAGAAATCGATCGTATCGCGTAGCATGGCGTCCAAGTCCACGCGCTCCAGGTTCAATTGGAGTTCGCCATTTTCCAGCGCAGAAGACTGGAGAAGATTCTCAGTCATAAGGATCAAGTCTTCCAGCGGCGGAACGGAGCGCTGCAGGAGCAGCATCTGCTCATCGCTCATCTGGCCCATCAGGCCGCTCAAGAGGAGCTGCAGGTTGCCTTTGATCACCGTCAGCGGCGAGCGCAGATCGTGCACTACGCTTTGAACGGCGTCCTGGTTCATCAGGTTCGATACCGGCGATGTTAGTTTCATGGTATTCATTTTTCCTTCATCCCAAGCGTAACAGGGACTTGTTACGGTGAAATGAAGCTCAGGTAAACGATGTGTTAACTGTTAATGAAGGAGACGGGCGAGAGCCGTAATAAAGCGTGTGGCGGTTTCCGGCTTAATGAAGAAGGCGACGTAGATCGAGGAGAAGGCGCTGAGGAGAAAAATGAAACCGCCCATAAGCGCTATCTTCGCGCCAAAATATTTCTTTTCTCGTTTGTCCACGGCGGGATTATAGCGGAGTGTTAGTGGATGACGCCGATTTTGCGGATGGCGGAGGCGATACCTTCGGGGGTTTCCACTTCGATATGGGCGATGTAGCCGCCTTTCGATACATTCTGCCCTGCTTCATTGGTGCCGTCCCAGAAGAAAGCGTTTTCGCCTGAGCGGGCACCTTCCTGGCCGGCAATGAAATCCCAGCGTTTGACGCGGAAGCCAAGCAAGTCATACATCGTTACGCGGACCGGTGCGTCTCGGTCAAGCACATACGAGATTCGAGTCCGGCCTTCATTTCCGGGCTTACGTGAATCAAAAGGATTGGGGGCGTTGCTCAAATTCGAAAGAATGGCGGGCGGCAGCGCGGCCGGCGTCGTCCGGTAGATCTGAGGAGTAGTCGAGCGCATGCCAGGAAGCTGCATCAGGGGGTTTCCCGGAACGTAGGCCATAGCCACCTGCTCGACACTCAGTTTAGCGTCGGTCAGAGCGAAACTGGAGCTCGTGAAAAGGACCTGGGACAAGAGAAAATACGCCATTGCTTTTTTCATGTTGTCAGTCTAGCCTATGAATGTTACATACAGGTGACATAACGGCACAAAATTGACAAGAGAGTTGAAAAACGCCTAAAATGCGACTCGTTTATGTCAGCTGATGTTCTGGTACTCAATCGGAATTTTTGCGCTGTACATATCGCCAGTTGGCGGCGGGCCGTATCCCTGCTGTACCAAGATCACGCCAGAGTCGTAGACCAGGAATACCGAACCTACAATTTCGAAGATTGGCGCGAGTTGTCCACGATGATCCAGGATCATCCCTCAGGCTACGTCACCACCCCCCGTTTTCGGCTCGCCGTCCCCGAAGTCATCGTTCTTTCCAATTACGACAAAATGCCGGCAGGCGAAGTGAAATTCACGCGACGCAATATCTACGAGCACTACGGATATCGCTGCTGTTATTGCGGTATACGTTTCAGCACACATGATCTGAATCTTGAACACGTTCTACCCAAATCCCGCGGCGGCAAGACCGACTGGAACAATATCGTCACCGCCTGCGTGCCCTGCAATCTTCGTAAAGCCGATAAACTTCCCGTGGAGGCCAACATGAAGCTCCTCGTTAGACCCTCCCGGCCAAAATGGAAAGGGAGCGCGACGCTGGTTCTTAAAGCTCCCTTCAAAATGAAAGTCGCCTGGCAGCGCTTCATCGACAACGTCTACTGGAATACCGAACTTGAGCCGTAGCTCTTCCTACTACCTTCTCACCGCCTTCGGAAAAGATCGTCCTGGCATCGTCGCCGCGGTCACGCGCATGCTTTTTGATTGGGGCGCCAATATAGAGGATGCCAGCATGACGCGCTTGCGGGGGGAGTTCACGATCATGCTCGTAACTTCCATTCCTTCCAAAGTCACCCCTGCCGGGATGAAGAAGGGGCTGGAGGTCGTTCAGAAGAAGCTCGGGCTCGACGTTACGATTAAACCGCTTTCCGCCGTCGACGTTCTCCGAAAATCCACGGAGAACGCGCGATATATGTTGTCGGTCTACGGTACCGATCACCCTGGTATTGTCGCGGAGGTGACGGAATCGCTCGCCAAACGCAAGATCAGTGTGACGGACTTACAGACCAAAGTGACAATCATTGATCGTACTCCAGTGAATGGATCCGCTCGATCTCACCATTGATCCGGATGGCTGCTTGCTCCTGGTCGTAACTCCGAACATTATCGCGCCCCAAATAGAACAGTGCGTCACGGTAGAGGCTTTTCGCCAGTTTATAGTCACGCTTGAACTCCGCTCGCTCG
>JANLWZ010000296.1:0-2025 GCA_031364865.1 Elusimicrobiota bacterium | reverse complement strand
ACCGGCGCGCAGCACCATCAGCTTTTGACCGATGGGCACGCCCGATTCACTTCCGGCATTCAGATAAATATTCTGGCCATCCACATCCGCGACACGGCAGCTCCAGGGCTTTTTCTCAACCTGTGCCACGATGTTGTTCATGAATTTAACGATCGCGGCTCGCAGCGCTTCCTGCTCGAGAGACTCGTCGTAGCCGGCGCGCGTACCCAATCCGAGAACGCCGCCTGTTTTCTTCATGCCCAGCCCTGAACCGGAATCGGCATAGAGCACTTGCCCCGTCTCCGCATCCACCACACGGATATCGACAGTCGCTTTGACCACCTGCCGTGTGGATTGCGCAATGAGGTACTCCGAGCCTTCCGTGGTCGTTCCGAACTCCGAGATCGCTCCGGTGACGATGGCATTGAGTCCAAGGATTTTCCCGACTTTGGCGGCGGTCAGAGGATTGATCGCCCCCGTCATCGCGAGTTTCTGCTCGCCCATGATGGTGTTGAGCTTATCCCGCTCGACAACAATGAACTTCCCGGATTTCGCCAGCTCGGTGATGAGCACGTCCGACGCTGAGCTCCCCAGGCGATTTTCCCCATATTTAGTTTTGTTCTGGAAATCCAGGACGCCGACGCGGCGTTTCAGCGCCACCATACCCTTGGGTTTATCGATCGTCATGGTGTCCTTTTGTTTGACCTTCGTGCTGGGTGAACAAGCGGGCAGGACTACGGCTAAACTCAGGATCATCAGGCTATAACGTGGTGTATGGCTCATTAATTAGGCTCTCCTTAGTGAGGTAAAGTATCAATCAAGCGTTTTACAGCGATTCTGGACTCCGGCTGTAGTGGAACGTGGAGCATTTTCTCCAGTGCTTTAGTTCCCAGCTGTCCCATAAATTGTTGTTGAGCATCCTCGTTCTTCGTAGCGATGTTCAGCGTCATAAATGTTTTTTCACACTCCCACAGTTTTTCGCCGGTCGTCGCGCTCATGAGTCGACCCACGACGGTGACTTTTCTTTGCCAGTAGTAGCCCAGATTGATGTAGTTAAAGTCCACCAGCGTCGCGTAGAAAAGACCATCGGCCGCCAGCCACTTGCCTATCTCTTTAGGATTGGTCGCATTCAGCTGTCCGCCATCCGTAAAACCCTGGGCTCTCAGTTTTTCATCAACATCGAGCAGCGGGTTGAGGACATAACCGTGTGAGAGAAGATTTTCAAAGATCAACTGCCGAACATAAGGTGGTCCATCGAGATCGGTCGTTTCGTTGGCCATCGGCAGAACTGCCACTTTGACGGGTCGAACATAATCGCTGGCTACATAGACCTGCTTGCCTGCACACCCCGCCAACAACAGCAGCAGTCCAACAAAAACTCTCCGAATATTAGCGTCCTGCTTGAGAAGCGTTGAGCTGAATCGTGCGACCAGAGACCTGGTAGATCGACCAATCCGGACCGCCGCCCTTCACGCCATAATCGGCGAGCTCCTGCGGGCTGAGCTGGTCTGCCATGACGTCCATAACGGCAATGCCGGACTCCTGGTCAAAGGAACGCAGATATAAATCTTTCACGCCGGGAACGGCGCGAAGCGATTTTTGAAATTGAGACAAGACCGTGAACGACTTCAGCCCGGACACCGTGAGGTCCATATGAGCGCGCTTCGAAAGCTCTTGAGGAAGGTTCGCGATATCCCCCGCCGCCATTTCTGCGGCGGCCTCAAAGGCTTTCTGCGCAGCAATTTCTGGAGTTCCTTCAATGCCGCTCGCGACCTGCGATACGGTTTGCATGACCTCTCCGGTCCCAGATTCCAGCACACGAAAGCTGATCGTCGCCCGGAAAGAAGCCATGCCGCCCAGTTTTTTCTCTTCACCCATGGTCTGGGCGCGCGCAAAGCCCGCGAGGAGAAGCTCTGCGGTGCTGCGTTTAAGATCTTTGGCGATCGCGATGGGATCCGAATCACGATCGATGCCCTGGGGCAGGCTGACGACTTTGAAACCTTTATCGAGCAGGACCTGCGTCAGGGCGCGGTTGGCCGCGCCGTC
>JANLWZ010000239.1:0-6407 GCA_031364865.1 Elusimicrobiota bacterium | reverse complement strand
TATATACCACCGGGGGAACGAAGGCCACGACATCCACTAGATCCCATTGACTGGCCTAGCGGTGCGTCGACCAATGAGACCAGAGCTTTAGGCGAATGGCTGACTCTATCTTCTGCTTTTCCCCTAGATGGGGACCGCCTAGGGGTCACCGGTCAGCCCCTGGTCATGGGCGGACTCCAGGCCTCTGATGACCGAGCGCGGACCCATTCTTCCCTCCTATGGACAGAAAAAGAAGAGGGAAGACAAGCGCGCGACAGTGGCGCCCAATGTGGGGCTTGGAGCGGCAGAGAAGGAGAGCAGCAGCAGACGTCACATGCTCCGGAATGGTCATATGCTAGGGAAGAAAGAGGAGGGGGTGAGTCACGACCGTTGCAAGATTGGAAAGTAATACAAAGCACTCTGCCTGAACGATCAGTCAGCTACCCGGCGCCAATCTCAATGGCGTTGCGACACGGGCCGGCATCGACCCAAGGTACCACGGTTCAAAACTTCACCGAAGCTGATACGGAAGTTATAGAACCAAGAGTCAGAGTTTTGAAGCCAGCCTTGTATAAAGGGATGAGACGTTGGGCTTCGTCTGATCGTGCCTCAGACGATCAGTCCGGAGAAGAAACCGGAAAACAAGAAAGGGGAACAAGAGCAACGGCGGGGAAAAGACGAGGAAATGACAGAAATCATAGGTCGTCGTCGTCGGACCAAAGGACGGCAAAACAGGAGAACCGAAGCAGAAAGTCTTTTCAAGAGACTAAAGGAGAGATGAAAATGACAAGGCGGCAATTAAGGGACAAAAGCCGTCAAGGGACTTCGCCCGAAGATGACCCACCTGAGAGACCTTCACCAAGATATGGTCGAGAAGTTCTTGCTACCAAAGGCACGATAAAAATTGAACGCCGTTCAACCTCCTCATATTCTTCAGGAAGCGACGTTTCATCCAAGTCACAAGCAAAGCAGGTAAGAAAACGCGAGGGCCGAAAATGCATCACTTCAAGCAGTCGGACGCACAGGAAATGTCGGAATAAGTCCCCAGACTCTGTTATGAGAAACACTAAAAGTACCAATTCCACAAAACCACACATGGAGGACTGCGACAGTGAAGGTGTCAAACGACGTAGTCATCGAAGTCCATCCTCACGGCGGGAAGGAGGCAGAAAGGGAAAGAAGACGGAAAATATCAGGGATAGTGAAGATGTCGAGCATTCAAGTGACGACGAAGAAAGGTCACCTAGAAAGCGGAGGTCAAACAGAGATGCTGTGAGACCTGCGACCACCAGGAAATTTCGAAGAGGACATGACAGTTCCTCCGAAAACGAAAACATACGTTCCTCGACGTCTCGCCGACACAATCAATCAAGAACACGCACTCGCTTCCACGATGACGAAAGCGACTCGGAAGAAGGCAGACACCAACGACGCAACCGAAGCCAGTCGTCGGGTTTTACATCAGGAAGGACCGGGCGAAAAACAAGTTGGCGCAAACCAGTAGTGCCCGACAAATTCGATGGAACTGGATCCTGGGCTGCATTCTTGAAGAAATTCGAGACGATCGCCTCGTATAATGGATGGAAAGAGGAAGACCGAGTCGTTCATCTGCAGACTAGTCTACGAGGCGGAGCGGAACAAGTCTTATGGGCGGAGGGTGAACGTAAGTGGACATTTGAGGCATTGTCCGAAAAGCTTACACGCAGATATGGATCGCAGGGCCAGGCCAATCAATATCGTGCAGAACTCAATGCACGCCGGAGAAGTAAAAATGAGTCTCTACAGAGTTTGTATCATGATATTTCTCGATTGGTCGCGCTGGCATATGAAGGTGCGCGATCCGCTCACACAAATTCTTTCGCCATAGACGCGTTCCTAAAAGCTCTGGACGATCCAGAATTAAGCATCAAGGTGAGAGAGTTGGAGCCTTCCGACCTCGATGAAGCCTTCCGTCACACAAAAAGGTTCGAATCGTATGGAGTGTTTGGTCGCTCGAACAAGCCTACGGAAGACAACCCTCGAAATCGCCGTGATAGGGATGACGGTATGGTGAGAGGAGCGATGGGCGAAACTGGATCTACTGCTCACCCAGTAAAAAAGCAAGAGATTGAATGGCAGAACAGGGAAAATCAACAATCTACTCAAAAGGAGGTCGAGCGTCTCAAAGGTGTCGTAGAATCGTTACAGACACGGCTAAAGAAGAACGAAAACACCGAAGTAAAGCAGGTTCGAGAGGATCCCGGCTGGAACGCAAACAACACTCACCCAACAAACTACGTTCAAGGTTGGCAAACACCAGGATATTCTGGACAAAACTACGGTGCTCATGCCGGGTATGGACCAACAGGTGGTGAGAATGGACAGGAGAATTTTGGAAACTGGGGTGCAAGAAATGGCGGCGAAGGAAAGAAAGATCGGTTGTGCTTTAAGTGTCAACAGCCAGGACATTTCAAGCGGGAGTGTCCCGAAGGACGCAAGACCACAAACGACAACCGAAGAGCTGGGTTTCCACGCGCACAGACGGTTCAAACCGGCAATCAACAGCAACGAATGATGGGGGATGGGGGGCGTGCAGCACAAGGTGAGGACAGCAGGCGTACCTATCTAGAGATGAAGCTGCGTGGCACCAACGTCCGATGCCTTTTGGATTCCGGGTGCGACCGCACTGTAATTCCCGCGAGGTTTGTTCAAGGTTGGCGCCTACAACCCACACAACAACAATTATTTGCGGCAAACGGAACAAAAATTGCATTATTGGGTGAAATCCATGTAAAGTTTGAATTGGGTGACCTGGAATTGGATGCTCACGCTCTTGTGTCAAAAAGTGTGGATGAAGTTATGCTCGGCATCGACTGGCTGGGACGTCACGATGTCAGGTGGGTCTTCCGTGATGGGACCGTTGAAATACGGGAGCGACATTTCCTGTTATCTGGAAAAGGGGGAAACCATGAATGTCGGCGTTTGATACTTCAAGAAAACACAAGAATTCCAGCAAGATGTCAAAAAGACCTGTCCATGGATTTTCGGCTCAGAGGTGTACACAAAGAACCGGAAGAAGACTGGGTAACTGAACCGGTGGAGCTTCAAAAAGGCCTATGGGTGGCACGCACAGTGCTTCCAAGACGTCTGGAGGATTTGCCGGTGAGGGTCCTGAACGTGACAGACAGAGCCATGTTTGTCAGGCGCGGCAGTGAGCTTGCTGAGGCGGTACCGGTGGAAGTTACATCTCAAGGTTCCGCAATGGAAGCAGAAGATGACTTCTCTCACGTAGATGGGCTATTGGAAGGTATTGACTCGGCAGTGTCAGAAGCGAATAAAATACGATTGAAACACATCCTGCACGAGTATTCTGATGTTTTCTCCAAAGGAAAATATGACTTAGGGTCCACTGGCTTAGCACGTCACCAAATTGACACTGAGAACGCTCGCCCGATTAGACAAGCGCTGCGACGCCAGCCGTCCTGCCAGTTAGAGGCAATTGATAATCAAGTTGATGAAATGCTTAAAAACGGTATCATAGAGAAAAGTCAAAGCCCATGGTCATCGAACATCGTCCTCGTGCGCAAAAAGGATGGTACCATTCGCTTCTGCATTGACTATCGCGGATTGAACAGTGTCGCCAGAAAAGACGCATATCCACTTCCTCGCATAGATACTTGTCTGGAAGCGCTGGGAGGTTCAAAATATTTCAGCACATTTGACCTTCGCAGTGGATATCACCAGGTGCAGATGGATCCCACGGATGCGGACAAGACGAGCTTCATCACAAGGCGGGGCACATTCCGCTTCCGTGTGTTACCATTTGGTTTGTGTAATGCTCCGGCAACATTCCAACGAGTCATGGATTTCGCCATGAGCGGGCTCAACATGGAAATATGCCTTGTGTACTTGGACGATATAATTTTAATGTCCAGCAGTGTAACTCAACACCTAGACCGACTGGAGCTTCTGCTAACCCGTCTTCGCTCTGCCAACCTGAAACTGAAGCCCAGCAAATGCGATTTGCTAAGAAAAGAAGTCAACTTCCTTGGACATCGGGTGTCAGGAGAGGGAATTGCAACCGACCCGGACAAAATAGCTGCAGTTCGTGACTGGCCCAGGCCCACCAATTTGAATCAACTTCGTGCCTTTGTCGGTTTGGCTAGTTACTATCGTCGTTTTGTCCGAAGCTTTGCACAAATAGCGTCACCGTTACACGAGCTAACAGGAAAGGACAAACCATTTATGTGGTCGGCAGAATGCCAGAAAGCCTTTGAGACTCTGAAGGAGAATCTAATTACGGCACCGATTCTGGCAATGCCTATCGACGAAGGACAGTATATTTTAGACACTGACGCGTCACAGGAGGCGATCGGTGCCGTTCTAAGCCAAATACAAGATAGCCAAGAAAGAGTGGTGGCATACGGTTCGCGCACACTAAGCAGACCAGAGAAGAATTATTGCGTCACGCGTAGAGAACTATTGGCCGTAGTCTATTACGTCAAAGAGTTCCGCCAACATCTCTTGGGCCGCAAATTCACCATTCGCAGCGACCACGCGGCGCTTCAATGGCTACAGCGTACACCGCTACCGATAGGTCAATCTGCCCGCTGGCTTATTGTCCTAGGAGAATTTGATTTTGAAGTTCAGCACAGGCCTGGAAGAGTGCACTCGAATGCCGATGCTTTGTCCCGGAGACCATGCCGCCAGTGTGGACTGGACGACACAGAAGCAAGCGAACAAAGGCTGTGTGCAATACAGTTTGGTGGAAACACTGCAAACACCGAAGGCCCTTGGGCGATGGCGTCGACAGCCGAGGCAACGGCCAAGGATCCAGAGCTGAAAGTTCTGTACAAATGGTTGTCCACCAGATCCGTAAGACCAGCTCATGACGAAATAGTTGCAGAGGACGCAATCACAAAGTTCTATTGTAGACAATGGGAACGATTCCAACTGAAAAATGGCGTGATTTACAGGCGATGGCTAACTGAACAAGGAGCCCACAGTCACTGGCAAATGGTTTTACCGACTTGCCTCAGAGAAGAATGCATAAGGCTGGCTCATACCGGAAGAACGGGAGGCCACCTGAATCGCAAAAGGACTATGCATCAAGTAAGCTTAAGGGCCTACTGGATGGGATGGACGAAACAAACCGAAGCAGTCGTTGCGGCTTGTGCCCCCTGCGCTCAATATCACAGAGGTCCGCCTCCAAGAAGAGCACCCCTACAAAAAATGGCAGTAGGCGAACCCTTTGAAAGAGTGGCAATCGATATTACCGGACCCCATCCCGTCTCCAAACATGGAAATAAGTTTATTCTCACAGCTGTTGACCAGTTCTCGAAATGGGCAGAGGCTTGGCCAATCAGAAACCACGAGGCGAGCACAGTCGGCCGGATTCTTGTGGACCAGTGGTTTTTCAGATTTGGCATCCCAGTTCAAGTTTTGTCGGATCAGGGTGCAGAATTTGAAGGTAATCTGATGACAGAACTTTGTCACGTGTTACAAATCGACAAGATACGCACAACGTCGTACAAGCCATCTACGAACGGGGGTGTCGAGCGGTTCCACCGTACGCTCAACTCAATGCTTGGCAAAGTTGTGACGTCGCATCATCGTGACTGGGACGAATACCTCACATCCGTCCTGATGGCCTACCGAGCCTCGCCGCATGAAGCCACGGGATTCTCACCGAATAAAATAATACTGGGGCGAGATGTGAGGCTACCCCTCGACCTCGCCTTAGGCGCTCCTAGGGAAGAACAGGAAGAAAGGCGCAGCTTCAATAAGTTCGTGGAACATCGTCAAGAAATCATGCAGGAATCTTTTGAATTGGCTCGCTCGCATTTGGGAAAGGCTGCGGAACGTACAAAGCTTTACTACGACTTGCGTGTGAAACCAAAGGATATCAAACGAGGGATGTGGGTTTGGTATTACTATCCAAGACGCAGAATTGGTCGCAACCCTAAGTGGCAGTCGATGTATACGGGTCCGTATCTCGTCACCAAAATTCTAACCGCAGTCAACATGGTCATCCAAAGAAGTCCACGCGCGAAGCCTTTTGTCGTACACCGGGACAAGCTGATGGAGTGCCTCAGCTCGACGCCAGTTTCCTGGGTCACCGAAAGAATCATGGACCAGGACCCCGACGAAGTCCATACGATACCAGGCGCGCTCCAGGACCAGACACCAGTCGAAGACGTCGCTTCCGTGGATACTCGGCGGCCCATGGCTGACGAAGATGGTGGTGTAAAGGTCAAATCACACGGAGACGACACCGGTCTTCCTTCAAGTGATCAACTCGGCGACACTCCGCCGGAGAATCCACCTGAAACTGATACGGAACCACAAAATGTCACGAACACGGAGAAACCAATAACCTTGACGGACTATGAAGACGCTGCCTTCATTTCGGTTCAAGTACCAACTCCAGGATTGGGACTTTTGGACGA
>JANLWZ010000198.1:0-4024 GCA_031364865.1 Elusimicrobiota bacterium | reverse complement strand
CCAATGCACCCGACCCACCGAGCCTACTGTTTCAATCGATTTTGTCAGCCGGCTTACTCATCCCCACAAGAAATAAAGACAAAATGAATGCAGGGGATACCAAGAAAAGTGCCAATGGAACCAGGAAAGGGATTGGCCCATTCTTATCGAGTCTTTCCATAATTTTAAATCCCACCAGAGCATTCATTATTAGAAGACATACTATCGTCATCACCGTAAAGGTAGTGCGATTAGCCACGGCCAAAGAATAGATACTCGGGCCTAAGACCGGTATGAATAAAATAAATAATACCCAGACAATTCTTGAATTTTTCGTTAACTTCTGATTTTGAATACAGTGAAACAGGGTGAGAGAAGTAAAACAAAGATAGAACGCCAACGAAGGATAGAAAATGATCTTCCCTGCCATGGCTAGTAACGATTCAGGTAGGGGTCCCGTCATTAAAGATTAGCCTTAAACATTGCGGACTGACCAAACCATATGCCACAAGGAATCCAGATGAGCAGCATGATCCAGCCAATCAGTTTGAGTATCTTCGGATTAAGAAAATACCACGAGTTAAAGAACCAAGGGTTGATTTGAGAGCTGCCGCTCAGTGTAACTACATTGTCGGTACACCAAATGAGGGCCAGGGCAATGAGGACCGAGATAATGATGAAGATTAGCTGACTCAGCGGGGAGAACCTCACTGAAGATTGCCCCTTCCCCCACCAAGCCAAGAGCCCGTAAGTGACATCAGTGAGTGCGATGACGATAGATAAAATCCGGCTTCTTTTCATTAATGCCGGACAAGCTGCAGGAAGTTTTCTTTCGTATGGGCCATGAGAAAGGGATTGGTTTTCTTTTCGCGGCCGACCGTATTGCTCGTCGAGGCGCCGTAGTCATGACCGGGATAAAATGTGGTCGCCTCATCGAGATTCTTTATTTTCTGAATGCTGTGGAAGAAGTCATGCGGATTGGAATAAGGAAAGTCGGCACGTCCGATGGTTCCCACAAAAAGTGTATCGCCCGTGAACAGCGCGTGCGACGAGCCGCCCATCTTGTGCCGAATGAGCATACAGCGTGAGCCGGGTGTATGTCCGGGCGTGTGGATCATCTCGATATCGAGAGATCCCACGCGGACAGTGTCGGAGACCGATGTTCTCTTCAAGCTCGACTTGGGAATCACGAGACCGCCCATTCCTTCAAAAACAAATTCGTCCAATTCCTTTTTTTCCGCACATACGATGGCATCTGTCTTATCGACCAGCTCTTCTACGCCGTTGATGTGATCATAATGGCCGTGCGATAAGAGCACGTGCGTGATCTTCAAGCCCTCTTCGGCCGCGACGTTCATGATCACAGGGACATTCCAGGCGGGGTCCACAACAGCGGCTTCCTTCGTCTCGGGATCGCCGATCAAATAAACGAAGTTCTGCATCGGCCCTAGGGCCAGCTGTTTGAGGATCAGGGACATATCAGTAGAGAAGAAACGGCTGCCGGGTTTTGGCGAACTCTTCCGCGCTCTTACGAAAGATCTCAAGAATCTCGGCGGCGGATTTGTTCTGGATGAAAAGATGTTCAAAATCCTGAGAGCCAGTCACTAGCGCCACCTCCGGCCAGCGCGGCTGATAATCCTTGAGTCCTAAGTCACGAAGGATGCAGCTGGCCTGCACAAACAGATCAACCGGGCGGACAAGGCTGGCGTTCGCCAGAGTAATCTTCACTCCAGAACATGCCTGGCCTTGGTAAAGATCAGAAGTTGGGGTGAATGTGGCTGCCTCAAAAGAAAGTCCCGGCAGCTGCAGGCTGTTTAATCGTTCCGCCAATACTTTTCCGTCTATCCAGGGCGCGCCAAAATACTCGAAAGGCGCTTCCGTTCCGCGTCCGACAGAGACATTCGTCGCTTCAAACAAGCCGACGCCCGTGTAGAGCAGGGCCTGAGTTGGTGTGCGAATATTAGGAGAGGGCGGGATAAACTTTCTGCCGGTTTCCGGCCAAAGCATGGAACGCGTCCAGTTTTTGATGGGAATGACACTGAGCGCCACGTCCAAATTGCTGTGATCTTTGTACCACATGGCTAGTTCGCCGGAGGTAAAAGCGTGCCGGACGGGGATTTGATAGTACGCCGTGAAGTGACGGAGGCGCGGATCAAGGACCTGGCCTTCGAGGATTTCCCCGCCCACAGGATTGGGCCGGTCGAGCACCACAAAACCGATACCGCGCTCGGAAGCGGCTTCCATAGCCATCCCCATGGTCGTGAGATAAGTGTAAAAGCGCGTGCCGACGTCCTGCATATCAAAGACGAGAACATCGATCGCATTGAGCATCTCGGGCGTCGGTTTGCGGATCGAACCGTAGAGACTGTACACCGGCAGGTGAAGCTTGGGGTCGATCGAATCCCCAACGAGTTCCCCATGAAGACCTGTGCCGCGGATGCCGTGCTCCGGGGAAAAGAGCGCTACGAGCTTTACGCCCGGCGCGCGCGCCAAAAGATCGGCCGTGCTTTTGCCGTTCACATCGACACCGGTGTGATTGGTGACGAGGCCGACCTGTTTGCCTTGCAGGAGAGCATAGCCCTGGGACGCGAGCACGTCGATGCCGGCCAAAACCACCGGCGGAGTCTTTGCTTCAGCCCAGGCGGGCAAGAACAAAATCGTGCATAAAAAGAGGCGTTTCATCGTCGATAGACATCATATAACCGATCTTCCAAAAATGCTACTGTAGCGCTCGTGAACCTCACAACGCCCGACTGGCTCGTCCTGGCCGCCGTCGTTGTCTGCATGATCACCCTGGGATACCGGGTCGGTGGCGGGCAGACCACGACGCAGGAATTTTTCCTGGCCCGCCGCAAAATCCCCTGGTGGGCAGCCTGCCTTTCGTTTGTCGCTACGGAAGTAAGCGCCGTCACCATCATTGCTGTCCCGGCGACTGCCTACATGGAAAACTGGCAGTACGCGCAATTTTTCATCGGCTCTTTTGCCGCGCGTGTTTTCATCGCTTTCTTTTTTATACCAGCCTTCTACCACTATAACTGCACCACGATCTACGAATTTTTAAAACATCGTTTCGGTGCCGCTACGCAGTACACAGCCACCGTTTTTTTCTTCATCACACGCCTTCTGGGTTCCGGCGTTCGGTTGATGGCCGCTTGTCTTGCCGTTAGCGTGCTCTTGGGCTGGGGCATCGTGCCCACGATTCTTCTCTTTTCACTCATCAGCGTGGCGTACATCATCTATGGCGGGATGTCCTCCGTCGTCTGGACAGGCGTGCTGCAGGCTCTCGTCTTCATCCTTGCCGGCATCGGCAGCATCGTTTTTCTTCTCTCGCAGATTCCCGGCGGCTGGCACGGTATGCTCGAAATTTCGGGTGCCGCAGGACGCTTGCAGGTCTTCAACTGGGGACCTTCGCTCGACACTCCAAACTACGTGAAAGCCTTTTTAAAAGATCCCAACATTCTCTGGATTGCGGTGCTCAATGGTTTCTTTGGGTCGCTTGCGGCTTTTGGCACAGATCAGGAGCTCATGCAGCGTTTGCTGACGCTTGAAACCCGGGAGAAAAGCCAGCGCACGATGGTGTTGACGCCCTTTGTGTCGTTCTTTGTGCTTTCGCTTTTTCTCATCACGGGCGCTTGCCTGTATGCTTTTTATGCGACGCATCCGCAACTGGCGCTTCCCGCCAAATTGGACGCTATCTTTCCCCACTTCATCGGCAACTCGATGCCGCCGGGTCTGCGCGGTCTTTTGCTATCGGCCATCGTGATGGCCAGCATCGATTCACCGCTCGCGTCGCTGGCCACTTCCTTTGTTACCGACATCTACAAACCTCTGGTCAATGCTCTGAGGGATGAAGCTTTCTATATGAAGCTCTCGCGCCTCAGTATCGGCGTCTTTGCCGTTATTCTGGCCGGGATTGCTTACGTTTTCAGTTTCTTTCAGAACATTCTCTGGCTGGCCTTTAAGATCGGCGGGGTGACCTTCGGCTCGCTGCTGGGGGTGTTCTTACTGGGGCTGCTGACGCAGCGCAAAGGCAACCGCGGGAACG
>JANLWZ010000172.1:0-3908 GCA_031364865.1 Elusimicrobiota bacterium | reverse complement strand
TAAATAGGCGCGGATGCGGCGGTCTTCTTCCAGAAGATCCGGCATCTGGCGAAGGTTGAACCACTTGGAATCCCAGTCTTTGATGTAGCCAAGACGCAGGCCGTGCGGATGTATTTTTTGTCCCACTTAGTTGCTCCCCGCTTTAGATTTTGGGCGCTGATCAGACAGTACCACCGTCACGTGCGCACTATGGTGACGGATGGTGGCGCCGCGGCCCATGGCGTGAGCCCGCATGCGCTTCATGGTCGGGCCGTAGCCCACCCAGGCCTGCTCGACATGCCAGACATCGGCGTTCGCCTGCTTGCCGGCGTTCGCCAGCGCGCTGATCAAGATTTTCTCGACGAGCGGTCTCGCCCCTTTGGTGACAAGACGCAGCGTCGAGAGTGCTCGCGCCACGGTTTTCCCGCGGACGAGCATCAAAATCTGATCCACTTTGCGTGGCGAGATGCGGACGTAACGTGCTTTGGCGATCGCTTGCATAAATTCCTTACGTGGTCGCCGTCGCTTCTTTAGTGTGTGCAGCGCCGTGACCGCGGAAGAAGCGCGTCGGAGCCATTTCGCCGAGGCGATGGCCGACCATTTCTTCTGTGACAAAAACGTTAATAAACTTCATGCCGTTGTGAACAGCAAACGTATGACCCACGAATTCCGGGGTCAGCACGGAAGCACGTGCCCAGGTTTTGATGACTTTCTTTTCGCGTGCCTTGTTGAGCGTCTGAACTTTTATCAGAAGCTTTGCGTCGACGTACGGGCCTTTTTTTGTTGATCGTGACACTTTTGCCTTCCTATCTCGCTATGGTTGCGATAGCCATCGTCAAGCGCTTACGCGTGACGATGGTGGTTTCCGCTTACTTAAGAACCGCTTGTAAGCTGCTTCGACCGATGCCTTAAAATCATCCAATCCCAAATTTTCTTCGAGCGCGTCTTGTAACCCTTGGCCGGCTGATTCCACGGAGAGCGCGGCTGATTGTTGCCCTTCGAACGGCCGCGACCACCACCGTGCGGATGGTCCACCGCGTTCATCGCTGTGCCGCGGACGGTTGGGCGGATGCCCAGATGTCGGCTGCGTCCAGCATTGCCCAAAATTCTGTTTTCGTGATCGGCATTGCCCACCTGGCCGATCGTTGCCGCGCATTCACGATAGAACTGGCGAATTTCGCCTGACGGCATACGAAGCTGCGCAAAGCGGCCTTCTTTGGCCATGAGCTGCGCAGAAGCTCCGGCCGAGCGAACCAGTTTTGCACCTGTGCCGGGAATGAGCTCAATGTTGTGCACCATCGTACCTTCAGGAATTCTGTCGAGCGGAAGCGAGTTGCCGACTTTGATGTCCGCTTCCGGGCCAGACTTCACAGAATCTCCCACTTTCAGTCCTTCGGGCTGCAAAATGTAACGCTTTTCGCCGTCCGCGTAAAAAATGAGCGCAAGACGCGCGCTGCGATTGGGATCGTATTCCAGCGCCATCACTTTGCCGGGGACGCCCACTTTGTCACGCTTAAAATCCACCATGCGGTACGCGCGTTTATGTCCGCCGCCCTGATGTCGAACCACGAGCAGGCCGAAATTGTTGCGTCCTGACTTTTTGCGCATGCCCCGAAGAAGGCTCTTCTCCGGCTCTTTTTTCGTGAGGTTCGAGAAGTCTTCCACCGTGATGAAGCGTCGCGACGGTGTATAGGGTCTAAAACTTTTCATTTGGATTCTTCTCCAACCCGGATTTCCTGGCCTTTTTTAAGTGCGACAAAAGCTTTCTTCCAATCGGCTCGATGCGCGCCACGGCCGCCGCCCATACGCCGGAACTTGCCATGCACTTTCGTGGTGTTGACCGAAAGGACATCCACTTTAAAAAGCTGTTCGATTGCCAGCTTGATGTCGCGTTTGGTTGCGCCGGAAGCGACGCGGAAAACGTACTGATTGTGGTCAGCGCGAAGATTGGTGGCGCGTTCTGTAATGAGCGGCTTCTGAAGGACGGCGAACGAGTTGTCCATATTATCCCTTAGGCCATCGCTTTTCGAGCGCTTCAAGCGCCGGCTTAGTGACTAAAACGTGTCGAGCGGCCATCAGCTGCCAGGCGTTGACTTCATGAGCATCGGCGAGCGTGACATTCGCGAGGTTCGCGAACGCGCGGCAAACTTTATCATCCTTCTTATCGACGACCAACAGCATGCGGCCAGAGAGTCCCGTTTTCGTAAGAATGGCTTGGGCTTCTTTGGATTTCGGCTGCTCTACCTTTAATGATTCCAGAATGCCGAGCGCTGAAGCTTTGACTTTTTCAACGAGCGCTGTCTGCAAAGCGATGAGACGCCGGGTTTGGTCCAAATTGACTCGGTAGGAGCGCGGCACAGGCCCAAAAATGATGCCGCCTTTTCTCCACAGAGGAGAGCGGATGGAGCCTGACCGGGCGTTGCCGGTACCTTTTTGCTTCCAGGGCTTGCGACCGCCGCCGGAAACCAATCCGCGCGTTTTCGTCATGGACGTTCCGCTGCGTTGATTGGCCTGCAATCCCACGATGACGTCATGAAGCACGCGCTTGGAACCTGTGGCGCTGAAAATGGATTCTGGCAAAGAGAATTTTCCCTTCGATTCCCCTGAAGCGGCGTAGTGCGCGACTTCCAAAACAGGCGATGCTGCGACTTTTTTCTGGGCCATTATTTTCCAGCCGCCTTAGGTTTCGCCGCTGCTGGAGCCGCTTTGGCTTCTTTTTTCTTTTCTTTCTTTTCGGGGAGGTGAATGATGCGCTTCTTAATTCGTTTGACGGTTTCTTCAATGGTGAGGAGGCTTTCTTTGGTTCCAGGGACTGCGCCCTTAATGAGGATCAAATCTTTTTCCGGCATGACCTGAACGACTTCAAGATGCTGGACTGTGACGACTTCCGCTCCGAGATGTCCAGGGAAACGCTTTCCTTTATAGACGCGAGCTGGATAAGTGTTGGAACCAGAGGATCCCGGTGCGCGCGCACGATCGGATTGACCGTGAGTGGAAGGGCCGCCGGCAAAGTTGTGACGCTTCATGACGCCCGCAAACCCTTTACCTTTGGAAATGCCCGTGACATCCACATAATCACCCGCCGCAAAAGCGTCGCATTTAATCGTTTGGCCAACCTGGAACGTGGAAGCTTTAGCGGTGCGCAATTCACGGAACCAGCGGCCTGCAGGTGTATTGGTCTTTTTGAAAATACCGGCGGCGGCTTTATTGAGCGACTTTTCTTTTACGTCGCCAAAAGAAACCTGAACAGCGGAATACCCGCGCTTCTCAGCCGTGATGATCTGAGTAATGGGGCATGGACCAGCCAGCAGCACGGTTACGGGAACGATATTTCCGTGCACGTCATAAATGCGTGTCATGCCGACCTTTTGAGCCAAAATGGCTTTTAAGGGGACAGAAGTAACGGCAGGTTTTTCAGTTGTCTCTGTTTGTTCTGACATAATTTTTATCTTAGGACGACTTAATCTCCACGTCGACACCAGCAGGCAGGTCCAATTTCATTAGCTCTTCAACCGTGTTAGGGGTAGGCTCTGAAATATCAATCAGCCGCTTGTGAATCCGCATCTCAAATTGTTCTCTGGACTTCTTATCTCCATGTGGCGAACGCAGAACGGTGTAACGCTTAATCTGTACCGGCAAGAGCACTGGCCCAGCAAGAACCGCACCTGTTCGCTTCACAACATCAACAATCTTTACGAGCGAGTCATCCAGCATCCGATGGTCGTAAGACCGAAGGCGAATGCGGATTTTGGGTGCTGTGATTTTGGTTGGCTGGACCGCTGTAACCATTTAGGCAAGCACCTCTGTAACAACGCCCGCGCCCACTGTATGACCACCTTCACGGATGGCGAAACGTACGCCCTTCTCCATCGCGATCGGCGTGATGAGCTCCGCGTCAAACTCGATGTTGTCGCCAGGCATCACCATCT
>JANLWZ010000144.1:0-2349 GCA_031364865.1 Elusimicrobiota bacterium | reverse complement strand
CGGCTTTTCGTAAAACGCGACGTAATCCAGGTCGTTCGGCTCTAATGCTGCTTGTTCGAGGCAATAGGACACGGCGGCCGATGGAAAGGCGGCATCATGCTTCTTTCGAGTAAAACGTTCCTCTTGAGCCGCCGCGACAATTTTTCCATCCACGATCAGCGCTGCTGCACTGTCGTGATAGAAAGCTGAGATTCCCAGAATTGCAGTCATCGCTGTTCGCTTCGGGTTTCGCTAGCGTGCTTTCTTTTGGTAAAAGATGAAGCCAATAGGGCGCCGATGACACGGTGACCTTCATTGTTGAGGTGCCCGTCAGCACGGTAATAAAGGTCCAACTTCTCTTTGCGCGCATACTCACGAAGCCCCGGCAGCAAATCGAGGAACGGAATGGAATTGGTATCGGCGAATTCTTGCAGATACCGTTGGGGAAGGTCGCTCAGGTAATCATCGCCGAAGGCTGCTGGAGAGTAGATCTGTTCAACGAAAGGTACAGTCACGATTCGCAGTTCCACCTGATTTCGGCGACACAGGGCGTCGATCTTCGCGAGCATTTCGAGCGACACATCTTTCGCTTCGACCGAGAACTTTGAATAATCCCTTCTGCTCCAGAATAGATTGGAGGAATAAGATCGATCCACAGCCAGTCGTTCTCGTGAAGATTTATCCGGGCGAAAAACGCTCTGAACACCTGCTTTCACCAGCCGCATTACGTATATATTCTCCACTAGTGATTTCCCAAACTTAAATCCTTCTTTCCTGAATTGCTCCGGTATCTTTCGTTCGAGGACGTCTCTATTCAGAAGGAGGACGCCAGTTCGGTCGACATAATAGCGCTCCAAGCCCAGGTAGGTATCAAGGAAATCGTTGCCATTGTATGAAATAACGAAAATGCATTCCGGTCGAAACTGAAGCACCTGCTCGCGAATGAGCAACTCCATATCTGCAAAGCCGAATCCTGGAACGCCAAAATTGAGCGCCTCGAACTCATCCGCGCCCACCTCCCGCTCGAAAACACCGACAAAACTGTCTTCCACGGTATCTGCCCACAACCCAAAGGTAAAAGAATCGCCGACAAAGGCGATTCGCTTCTTAGTTAAAGGCGCTAACGGCAGTTCGCGCCATCTCATCCCATGCGAGTTCGTCCAGATTGGAATCTTTGCGTTTCCAAATCTCGTCACGATGTCGAGATTGGGACGCAACCGGTAGGAACCTGTTCCGTTCGGATTCTCCTGGAACAGGTGCAATTCATCAGGTGCGAAGTGGATTAGCCGCAGGAAAAGTTCGACAAGTATCAATGAGAACAGAAGCGAGACAGAGAGCAACGCGAGCTTGAGCGCAAATTGCCGAACCGGAGGACTTCCCTCCATGTCCGCAGGAGTCGATGCAGGCGTCATCGTCGTCCGATCATCGGCTTCGCCGACACGATGCGCCTGGCCACCTCGTCCGCCCCGGCTTCAGTAAAGTGGCAATCGTCATAAAAATACTCCGCTTTCCCGTCCATCGCACTTAGATCGGCAAAGTCGATACCCTCCATTTCACAAACACGGCGCATGACATTATTGTAGCGGTCCATCGCCTGCCGCAGCGACCCCGACGCCAGATACCCTTTTGACGGAATCCAACCAAACCAAAGTGTATCTTCGATCTTTCGCGGAAGATCTTCGCGCCAGACGGTTGGCTGGCTGACAAACACCGCTTGCACGCCGCGAGCTTTGCACAATCGGGCGATGCTTCGCAGTCGCTGCTCGTAGTGACCCAGATCAACCTCATTCAAGGGTGACTCGGCCACAAGCTGCGAGGCCCGCCGTTTCCGTCGCGCGTCCCGATACCATTCGCCGCGGTCATCCTGGACAACGCTCTGTTTGGCACGCTCACGAATCCAGATCCACCGCACCAGTGCCAGCAGCCTGGCCTTCGTCCAGAGCGGCGCTCCCGCCGAACTGATGTCTCCATCAGGGGCACCTGCAAGATCGCGAATCAAGTCGTTGACCCCTGCCATCATCACGATGGCGTCGGTTTTTTGCAACCAGTCCGTCTCCTGAAGGAACTTAAGATGCTCACGACTGGCTTTCCCGCCGACACCCGAATTGCCGACCCAGCATGGATAATCCGGAAGGCGCTCGTTAAGCAACTCCATGAGCCGATAGGGCCACGTCTGCGCGTCGTCGAGATAGAGGCATTCCGTGGAGCTCCCGCCTACACACAAAAGCCGCTTCAAGTGTCTATCAGCCGGCATTTCCGGACCGCGTATCCCATCGGAGTTAACCGTGATCCGTGCCTCTTTGGATGCGCCGGGAATCACCTCCAGGTCCGGCCGCAGCACCTGATGAATCCCGACAGGCCACGTATGCC
>JANLWZ010000134.1:0-7664 GCA_031364865.1 Elusimicrobiota bacterium | reverse complement strand
AGCGGCATCCGCCATACGCGACCATAGACGGCGGGGGATCTCTTTGAAATTATCCGTCGCCAGCAGGTTGCGGGGGTGGCCATCCTTCCGGGCAATTAAATGCTTCAACACCGCCTCTTCACGGTCGTTCATCCAGTTGATAGTGACTTTCGCCTTATAGGCATTGTTATGAAGTTCGCGCGCCCCCCACGCCGAAAGCTTCAAAATCGCCGGTCCGCTCAATCCCCAATGCGTAATGAGGACAGCGCCCGTTTGTTTTAAACGAAGCCCGTCGAGCGTACACGTTGCTTTTGCTACGGAGAGGCCTTCGAGTTCTTTTAATCGGGGATCTTCAATCGCAAAAGTAAAAAGCGACGGAATGGGGGGGATAATCTTATGTCCAAGTGCTTTGGCCCATGCCCATCCCAGCGGGCTTGAACCTGTCGCTAAGATCACGTGATCGCAGGTGATGGGCTCTGCTTTTCCAAGACCTAGTACAAAACTCTTCTTTTCCTTCTGAATGGTTTGAAGCAGGACGTTCGTGCGCACGGCAATCTTTAGATGCGCCGCTTCTTTCTCAAGACAATCGATGATGGTTTGCGATTGGTCGCTTTTGGGGAAAACGCGGAGGTCTTCTTCTGTCTTCACGGGAACGCCGCGCGACTCAAACCATTCCATGGTGTCGCGCGGCTGGAACTTGTGAAAAGGACCGCGTAAAGCGTCGGCGCCGCGGGGATAGTGTGTAATAAGTTCTTTGGGGTCGTAGCAGGCGTTCGTCACATTGCAGCGTCCGCCGCCGGAAATGAGCACCTTCGACAGCACCCGTGCGCTGCGTTCCAGGAGAGAGACTTCCCAATCGGGGTGTGCTTCCGCCGCCGCGATCGCCGCAAAGAATCCGGCGGCACCACCACCGACGACAACGACATGCTTCGGATCTTTTGCTGGACTCGTCACCGTCGAGATTATCGCATTAAGGCCGCTTCTTAATGTTTGACGGCTTTATACCCGGAGGGGACCTCAAAGACGTCGGCCGCAATCTTGTTGGTTTCTATCGATTGGATGGTCGTGGTCATCGCAAACATGAGCTGACCTTCGGCCGTGGCGGCTGGTTTCTTGGCTTCCATTTTCTTCTTAGCAAATCCGGCGGCGAAGCTCCCTAGAGCATCCGATACATCCGTGGGAATTTCTGTTGTTTCCTGCTCCACTTCTTGAGCCGCATGCTCCTCGTCTTTGCCATACCATTCCACGCGGGTGCTGATGGGGTAACCTTTCAATTTCTTCAGTTCGGCGGGCATGCCTTTCAGCGCTTTGGAGAGTTCGCCTTCGTTCGCGCCTGCCATCGAAGCGAACATGGCGGTACCCAGCATCTTCATACTCGCCTGAGCGGAGGCGTCTAAACCCATCGTCTGCCAGTACGCTTTCGCATACGCTTCTTCTTGCCTTTTTAGTTGGACGACGGCGCCCACATCAGGAGTATTCCATAAGGTCGTGATCATTTTCATTTCGGAACGTTCATGCGATTCCAAGTCTTCCATTTCAAGGACAGTTCTCATCACATAGCCTTCGCACTCAAAAGAGCCAATCCTTTTCTTCTGATTGAGCGGTGTGACCTTAAATTCTGCTTTCGTGACTTTGGTCGTAGGCTTTTCTTCGCGTCCACTGGATTCGTTTTTATCCGCGTCTGATTTTGAATCCTCATCGGCAGTTTTGGGGGCTACCAGCGACATCTCTTCATAAGTCTTTTTAGGTGGGTTGATGGTCCAGCGGACTTTTTTGTCGAGTCGTGTGATGACGGGCTTTCCTACGCCTGCCAGTCTTTCCAACAGGGAAGGCTTGCCTTCGCTGTTTTGCTCTTCACGCTGACGGTCTGCCGCGGTCCATTGGATCATCTGTTTCGGCCCGCCGCCAAAGCCCATGGCGCTGTCGGTCTGGACTGATCGAACTACCTTCACATCCGCATGAGCGAACGATGCCACTTGGGTAGCCAAGAGCATGGGTAAGTAAAATCTTCGCATTAGACCCTCCTTCAAAGATCTAATACCGGTAATGTTCGGACTTGTACGGTCCTTCGACGGGTACGCCGATGTAATCGGCCTGTTCTTTGGTCAGCTTGGTCAGCTTCACGCCGATCTTTTCGAGATGCAGACGCGCCACTTCCTCATCGAGCTGTTTGGGCAGGATATAGACGCCGGGTTTGTAGCTGTCTTTGTTCTTCCAAAGCTCAAGCTGTGCCAGGGTCTGGTTCGAAAAACTGTTCGACATGACAAAGCTGGGATGGCCGGTCGCGCAGCCCAGGTTGACCAGGCGGCCTTCCGCTAACATAAAAATGCTGTTGCCTGAAGGGAAGGTGTATTTGTCGACCTGCGGTTTGATTTCCACTTTGCGGGCGTCCGACGTATTGAGTTTGTCCACCTGAATTTCACTGTCAAAGTGACCGATGTTGCAGACAATCGCCTGATCTTTCATTTTCCGCATATGCTCGAGCGTAATGACGCTGACGTTGCCGGTCGTGGTGACATAGATATCGCCGCGGCCCAGGGTGTCTTCGATGGTGGTCACTTCATATCCTTCCATCGCGGCCTGCAAGGCGTTGATCGGATCGATTTCGGTGATCACTACGCGAGCGCCAAGCCCACGGAGGGAGTGAGCAGAACCCTTGCCTACATCGCCATACCCGCAGACCACAGCGACTTTGCCGGCCACCATGACGTCGGTGGCGCGCTTGATGCCGTCCGCCAGGGATTCCCGGCAGCCGTAGAGGTTGTCAAACTTTGATTTGGTGACGGAGTCGTTGACATTGATCGCAGGAACGAGGAGCTTGCCCACTTCGTGCATTTTATAGAGACGGTGGACGCCGGTGGTGGTCTCTTCGGAAACACCCTTCCAGGCTTTGACCACTTCCCCCCAGCGCGTCGGGGTGTCGGTGTGGATTTTTTTTAAAAGATTTTTGATGACCTGTTCTTCCTTATTGCTGGAAGCCGAATTGACCCAGGAGGAGTCGCCTTTTTCCAATTCATAGCCTTTGTGGATGAGGAGCGTGGCGTCTCCGCCATCGTCCACGATGAGCTGAGGGCCCAGGCCGCCGGGATGGCGTAGCGCCTGATCCGTGCACCACCAATAATCCTCGAGCGATTCGCCTTTCCAGGCAAAAACGGGAACGTTGGCAGCCGCAATCGCGGCGGCCGCGTGATCTTGCGTCGAAAAAATGTTGCAGCTGGCCCAGCGAACGCTGGCGCCCAAGTCCACCAGGGTTTCGATAAGAACGGCGGTCTGAATCGTCATGTGCAGGGAGCCGGTAATGCGTACGCCTTTTAAGGGCTTGGTCGCCGCGTATTTCTGGCGGATTGACATGAGGCCGGGCATTTCTTTTTCAGCAACCTCAATCTCTTTGCGGCCCCATTCGGCCAGCTTCATGTCGGCAACTTTAAAATCTTGAGTTTTTTGCAGCGTCGTTGTAGTCACATTAATCTCCTGGGTTTATGACGGTTAAAGTCTGGCCGACATTTTAACATGGGAAACCCGCAGAAATAGCGGGGAGGACGACGACGATTTATACCTTGAGAGGAGCGGGAGTAAATGCTTGGCAATCACACATACTGCATTTGCGACTGATCGGTCTGTGACTCGTTTCAATATGCTTGCAAGTGCACACGACCATCCGATGACTGCGCATCCAGCCGATATCGCGGTCGAATTGAGAGAAGTTCGAGGGAGTCACGGAAGACGCAAAGTATCCGCTTCCTGCTTAAGAAAGCGATTGCGTATCGTAACGATCGAAACCGCTTTAAACTGCTTACTGAACTGTGCCCATTGTGCAGCATGCTTGGCGTACACGTGACTCAAAAACACTTTCTGTATTTCCATGGAATCTGTTGCTGAAAGGATGTCGAGACAGTCTTTGGCAATGGAACGGCAAGCTAGCGTCATCATGATTTTTCTCCGTAAATTCCCAGGAAACAGGAGGGTCGCAATCCCTGTACACTCTCTATGTCCCCACCTGGACGAGATGTCAATGCCAACAGGGCGTCCTCAACTGAGTATCCTATTTTTCCGGTCACTTTTTATTTAAAACGGTGAGCCTGACCGCCGTTCCACTGATATTTGAGCTGTCCGAGCACGCGATTCCTATTCACCAATTCATAGGGAGACAACTTTGGTCTTACGGCAGTGGTTAAAATCGAATCAGCAAGCCCACCGTAGTCTGAAGGTTACTCAGGAAAATACGCCGGTAGAACCCGCCGTTGTCTTCGAGGGCGTAACAGTCGCTGCCGGAAGAATCGCAAAAAAAGTGTGATCCCGTCGGCGCGAAGGATGGCGTCCAGCGCGCGTCTGCCCGCACTCCAAAGTGTTCGCCCCATAACCATTTCGCTCCGCCGCCTAAAGCTAGAGAAGGTTTCAGCGACGCGGAGCGATTGTTATCAGGTGTGTATTTCGTCGCACCAAAACCAATCAGGATGAAGGGCTGCAGTGGTTCGTCGCGATGAGCAAGGTACAAGCCGTTGAAAGTGAACTGTTCGATGCGGACATCAAAGCGATCGGGAGGCGCTCCTCCAGCCTGTTGAATCTCGGCGGCGCTGTTGGCGCGGGTGTAACACAGTTCGACCTGGCCGTCTCCCATTAAGTAGGCGGCGGTCAGTCCGCGGAGAGCTACAGTGCGTAGATCCATACGGTCATTGCGCGGGCCAGCGAGATCGTGCTTGTTGTGTAATTCAAAACCGACCATCGGCATGATCTCAAGCGCCCAGAGAGGTTGGAGGGCGAGGCTTACTAGGCTGAAGATCATCCATAGTCTCATGTCAGGCATAATAGCACCGATGTACCCTTGACCGGTGGCCGGTAGAAAATGTCAAGATAAAAGAAAAACAAAGGAGAACGTTATGACACCAGTTAAAAAGTTCGTTTGCGGCAGCCTTGCGGTTCTGTTGAGCTCGGTATTATCTTATTCAGCGGAAGCCAAATCCACAGTCAAATTTAATCCGGCGAAAAGCGATATTCAATGGGTCGGCAAAAAGGTGACGGGCCATCACGAAGGCACGATCAAGCTCAAAAGCGGCCATGTCACGATGGAAGGCGATACCGTTGCAGGCGGGGAATTTGAAGTTGATATGAAATCCCTGACCGTCACGGACCTCACAGATGCCGATTCCAACGCCAAACTCACGGGCCATTTGAAATCCGATGACTTTTTCGGTGTGGAAAAATATCCTACTTCGAAATTCGTCATCAAAAGCGTCAAGGCGCTCGAAGGCGGCGCGGCTAAACCTACGCATGAGATCCGCGGTGATATGACGATCAAAGGGAAGACTAATCCTTTGACCTTCCCCGCCACCGTGACGTTAACGAAGAACAGCGTAGATGCCAATGCGATTATCAGCATTGATCGCACGAAGTACGATATCCGTTATGGGTCGGGGAAATTCTTTGAAAACCTGGGCGACAAAATGATCTACGACGACTTCACATTGAAGATTCATTTGATCGGCAGCCGCTGATCTTCGCCGGATAAGAAAGGCAGATCAAGAGCGCGCCGATCACGGTGTCGAGCGCTCGGATAGTGCCCGTTCCGGAGGATAGGACCCACGGCATGCAGGCTGCCCACAGGCCAAAGAGGATGTTCGCAAGGCGCAAAGGCCTTCCCAGTTCGGCCATGCCGATGACCGCAAACGTAATCACCAGCGCTCCTGTCATGTAGTGGCTATCCGAAAGCGGTTTCAGGATTCCAAGCTGCGACGGCGCCGCCATCAGTATAACCCCCAGCGCCGCGCATACGCATAGATTCCAGGGTAAGGAAAGGTCGATCCAGTGATCTTCCCTCGCTCTCGGGCTTACGCCAACGTCTTTTTCGACCACTTCACCGCGCCAGAACAACTCCCATAGGTTTGCTCCCTGCCGCCGTTTCTCACGCAAAAACTGCAACGTCAGAATAAATTCGTCCATCGCCGGCGGTATGGTGATCAGCGTGAGAAAGGCCGTCATGAGGCACATGGCGCACCAGGCGCCCACGGCGATCGGCTGCAGCATTACTAGAACAATACTGACCACACCGGCAGGCACAACCAGCAGCCAAAACAAAAAGGACATCCATGGCATGGTGCGCCAGCGTCGTTGATCCCCAATGAGGCCTGACAAACATTCCAAAAGATAAGCGAAAGCGCCTAGCCCGGCATCCGAGACTGGAAAAGCTTTCGAGACGTCGGACGTCAGTACGCGCCGGGTTCCGTCATTAAAAAAAGGATCCCAAACTTCCTTCGTATATCCCATTTGAAAGAAGGCGAGGTAGGTTGCTCCGACATAAGCAAGAAAGCCGATGATGACGATGGGGATTCTTTGGCGCCAGGTGGACGGATTGTAAGACCAGTTGCCCGGGACATCAATGCCGCCCGTACTCGCGGCGTAGGGCACGACGACAGCAAAAACGGCGATCAGAATGCCTGCGAGGGAGTCATTGATGTAGATGGACACGCGCGGCGCCCAGAAGAGAAGCGGCGCCGCAAACAGCCATAACGAAACACCCGTCATGGCCCATTGCGGCCACAGGGACTTGCTGCGCAAAGCAAAGCCGCTCAAAATTAAAACAAGCAGACCACTGGCGATATCGCTTGCGCGCAGCGGTGCGCATTCATACTGGAGGACAAAGGGGCTGATGAGCAGCCAAGCCCCAACACCTGCGGTGAACGCGATGAAGCGCTGATTAATTTTGAACGGGGAATGCAGAGGGGGCCTCCAGCTTGTTCATGCGGTACCAAGAGGCAGGGTCTTTTTTTAACAGCTGGATCATGTGTGGAATCGTTTCCTGCAAGGTTCTCCGGGGCTGCCAGTTCAAGAGCGATTTCACTCGGGAGATATCGAGCGCATAATGGTCATCCGAGAGATCAATCATCCAGGGTTTGATAAAAGTCTTTCCGCCCGTCACTATATTCTGGAGCCAGGCGCCTACTTTGGCGAATGGCTTTGGGATTTTCCAGGTTTTCCATTCCTTCCCATATAGGAGCTTGCCCAGCGTACGCTGTAGTTCCCCGTAGCTGAGGGTTGAGGGTTCACCCAGCAGCCAGATGGTTTGAGCCGGCAGTGACTTGCGCGACAGGACCGTGCGTTCTATGACATCCACAAGATCTTCCAGATGCAGAAAGGATTGTCCTTTCCTAAGATCTCCAGGATAAAAATGACTGGTCAGTTCTTTTTCGTAAATACGTTGAATCTGATGACTGATGGGAATGGAGTGACACTTGTCGTCGTAGATGCCCGCGATGCGCTGCATGACAAGCGGTGTACTCCCGAGCATTTCCCTCAGGATGGCCTCGGTTTTGATTTTGGAAGCCGGATACGCCCACTTGGCCTGTAAGGGCCGATCTTCGTTGATGCGCTGGTCAGGTTCGCAGGGTGCGTGCACGAGCATCGTGCTTGAAAAAATAAATTGTTCGACCTGGAAGTCTTTCAGCCGTTTGATGAGGCGTTCCGTGCCGCGTACCGTGATCTCTTCGTAGAGGGGACTGTCTTTCTTGGAAAAACTGTAATAGGCCGCCAGGTGGATCACCGAGGCCAGGCGTGTGCCGAAGCCATGCCGCAAGCGTTCAAAAGCATAGTCCATGCTGTTGTCGGAGGAGAAATCGACGCTGATGGCTTCCGCGACAGGAGGAGGATGGGGTGGCCCTGCTCGGTGATCTGTACGCCTGGCGCGCCCGCAA
>JANLWZ010000088.1:0-2681 GCA_031364865.1 Elusimicrobiota bacterium | reverse complement strand
AGATGTAAATGGGCGAAGGGTTGTCTTTGGGAGGCTTCGTCAAACCGCTTAAATGTCCAACGCTGTCGATACGGCAGGCGTCCTCGATCGCCAGCGACTCATAATATTTTCGTAATTTTCCATTCAAAGCGGCGGTATGCGGAATCGGGCCGAGGGCTTCTGCACCTTCCGATTGCCTGAAAATAAATGAGCCAAGAGTCTTGCTCAGCGTGCCGTTGTCCAATCTCGCGCGATCTCCGTAATAGGCCGCTTCCAGGATAGCCGACGTTTCCTGTTCAGAGTCTTCTACAAAGATCAGGTCTCTTGCCCAGATCGCGCCGCCGGTGGCGATCGTCTGCTGATGGATACGCAGCGACCCCGGCGCCGCCAAAAGAAACAGCCCGACAGATCCTACGAGGAACTTGGAACGCAGCACGGCGATCTGTGAAGCTTTCCCCATCTCCGGATCTTTTTCTGACCCCGTCGAAATGTGATAGTACCCCGTCGCATACGCATCAATGAGCCCAGGCTGATAAGAGGCGGTGGAAGCCGTGGAATAGCGGATCAACGTATAGGCACAACGGCCATGAGGCAGGTCGAGAGAACCCGACACTGTGCCTGTCGCCGCAAGCACACCCGGCATCTGCAGGGCCTGTTCGGCCAGGAGCATGCCTGATTCGGCATTGAGCAGTGCATATTCGCTCGAATGTTCGTGTTTTTGAATTTTCGCGGTAAGACTTGCCTGGGAGAGATACCAGATCAACATCGACAGGAGCAAGACGCTGATCACAATCGCCGCGATCAGCGAGCCGCCGCGTTCCGATCTAATTCGGCAATGAGACACGTCTTACCACTCGGAGGATCGGTCGCTCAGGCTGTTTCCAGCGCAAGTCGATGGTGACGATTTTGAGTTCCGGATCATAATGGAAGAGCGGCGATGTGGGCTCTGAGACAAGAAGCCCGTCCAGAATCACGGCTGGCGTGGTGGTGGTGACGCGGTAAAGCGCGCCGGTCTCCCCTGACTTCGCCAATTGATAAACGTAGCTTACGCCCGATGGAGCGCTGGGGAGTTCGCCCATTTCGGTCGTTTCCGCGGAAATTAGAAACGTCAGGGGTCCTTCGTGGGGCAGGAACTCTGTATTCAAGCTCCCGGGCATCATCCGCTTTAAATCATTGATCAAGGCATCCGTCGCGCGGAGCGCTTTGCGCTCATCGAGCGCGGCAAGAAGTTTCTGTTGAATGATGGTGGGTTTAGCAATCCAGGGCGCGATCCATAAAAAAAGTCCGGCAGCGAGAGAGCCGAACAGCACGACTTCAATGATCGAGATGCCGCTATTTCGCCGGCTCAAAATGCCCACTCATCGTATGCGGGTAGAATTTCGTGAGCTCAATGCTGGAACCGAAGAGTGCGCCTCCCCAGGACACCCGCACATGGACGCGCGTGAGGGAAAGATCGTCATCGGGTTTGGCCTGGGTCGTCAGGCTCAAACCTGCGTACCCAAGATCATCCGGAGTCCCAAAGAATTCGCGCGGTCGCACACGGGTACGGTCAAGGTCCGCGAGCTGCGCGCTTTGGCGTAAGGCAACGGCGTTGTATTGCTCCAGCACATTCTGAGCGAGTGCGACCGCGCGTTCACCCTGACGTGCATATTCGGCTAGACGATTGGCTCGCGTAAAGACATCCCCCATGACGAGCCCCACGCAGGAAAGGATCGACGCCGCGAGGACAGCCTCGAGAGCGGTAAAACCCCGGGCGCCCCGGCGATTCACAGAACAGTATCGACGTGTGTGCGGTAGAGATTTAAAAAGGTGTGGAGTTCGATGGGTTTACGAATATAGGCGGAAATGTGAACGGGACCTTTGAGAAGCGGCTCTTCTTCGTTTCCGGTGATGGTGACGACAGCGACGGGAATCGATTTTGTTCTTGGATTGGCAGAGAGCACTTTTAAAACTTCCTGGCCGCCCAGTTTCGGAAGGTGGAGGTCGAGGATGATCAGCTTCAAGGTGTCCGCCAGGCGCGCGGCAGTCTCAATGGCTTCCGGGCCATCTTTGGCCACCTGCACTTGAGCTTCGACGCCGCATTTCTCAAACATCCGAAATGTCAGTTCGATATCATCGGCGTTATCCTCGACAAAGAGGATCCTTTTCATACCCACTATCATACGCCAGACGTCAAGCCCTCTTCCAGTCTTCTGTAACACAGTCAAAAAATGGGGTGTCTAATCTTTTATAGAGACCACATCAAAGGAGATCATCTATGAGAGACAAAACCGCACAACCCGAAGGCGAGCTGACGAAAAAAATCGAGCGACAAACAGTCAGGCTCCCCTCTGTATTTTTTTTGAACTTGGGATTAGCCAGCATGGTGGCATCCGCATCGCTTGCGGTAGCCGGAGAACGCTACCGGAAATTAGCGAACTTCGTCGGCTTGTGGGCCCCCACCTTCCTGCTCTTAGGGCTTTACAATAAAGTCGTCAAACTTGAAGGCAGCGATCGTGTTGAAAAGGCTGACGCCGAGATCGAAGAGGCATCGGTAGAATCGTTCCCTGCCAGCGACGCTCCTGCTTATTCCACGGGTCGTTAAAAGCATTAATGCCGCCGGATTCCGAAGTAGTTCTTATTACCGGAAGCAGCGGCCTGATCGGCTCTGCTGTGGTCAACCGGCTTGCCAAGAGTTTCCGCATTGCCGGCTTTGACCGAGC
>JANLWZ010000018.1:0-2816 GCA_031364865.1 Elusimicrobiota bacterium | reverse complement strand
GGCCATCGTTAGAATCGACTGAATGTCGGCGTGGGAAGCCATGCCGTGAACGTTGGAGACTCCAGAGCTCGTTCCCCATTGCGCTGTGCCGATGCCGAGCTTCACTGGGCACTCCCCTGATTCAAAAGCGCTGCGAGCACGCGGACACCCGTGGGCGAAACAGGTTTGTCGGTCATCCGGCAATCCACCAGAATCTCTTGCGGCGCTAGTTCTTCCCCTTCTTGGATGTAGCGATACCGAAGCGGAATAGTTTGTGTGCGAAGGGAGTTTTCCAGAAGCTGGGTGATCTCACCCTGTCCGAGGATAGCGAAATCTCGGTTGCCTTCCTGGATGAGCTGGAGGAGCATGTGGTCCACTCGCTGCTTGTAGGCCATAAAAACATTCACCGTCTGGGCAAGATAGGTGCAGGATTGATTCGCTTTTTCTTTAAGGCCGCGCGGGGTAAGAATGTAGCGCATCCTTTTTTTGCTCATATTGGCGATCTTAATATGCCCCGTTTGGAGAAGACGCTTCAGAATGAGGTTGACGAGTCCCAGAGACAGCCCAGACTTCTGAGCGACTGCGCGCTGAGAAAGTGTCGGATTTTCGGCAAGGATAGAGAGGACCTGCACAGATTTATGAGGCTGGGGTGTAGGACTCATACCCGCAGGCCCTTTGAGGCGATTTTGCTGATGCGATGAACGATACGTTGCATTAAAGAGCGGCGCTCCATATCCGTTCTCCGAAGACTCCCCAGCACATTGGCATACTTCTGTCCCATAGATTCCACCGAATATTTCTCCATGACTTCCTGCCGAGCTTTTTCACCCATGCGTGCGCGAACGGCTGGATCTCTTAACGTCTCCAGTGCCGCGCGCCATTCGTGATCGTTGCTGGCGAAGAATCCCGTTTCTCCGTGACGGATCAGGCTTTTGTGTGCGGGACTGGGATAGCAGACGACGGGAATTCCGTATGCCATGTAATTGAGCGCTTTATGATGTGAGCGCGGCCGTGGCTCAGCGGGAGGAACGACACCAATGTCGGAAGAGAGAATAAAGTTCTGCCAGGAAAGCGGCCGTCGCCAGGCTGATTTTCGATCCATATGAAAGTCGATAGCCGGGTCGTTGTACTTTACCGACTTCCAGTAATCCGTTTTGGCGTTCGACCCGGCAGCACAGCGAAAATCAATCCAGGGCAAGGTCTTGAGAACCGGCTCGATAGCACGAATAGACCATTCCGCGGTGTCCGGCGTTCCATAGGTGGTGACGAGGAGGCGATCCTTGGCTTTGTGCACTTTATGAAATTCAGGATTTGCCTCATGCGCGTCTTCGACCACGATCACGGGTATGCCCAGCGACTGATTCCGAAAATGTTCGGCTAACTCTTCGTTCGACGTGATTAGCGCCGAGAGAGTGAGCGGCAGATGCGCCGGCAAATGAAGCGCGTCGCAGGCATCGAGCACCGTAGTGATGCCGCTCTGTCGAAGCATGAAGGCCAGACGCCTGTCGAGTACCTTCTGAAACACGACAGCGTCGTAGGCAAAGGGCTTGGGCGAATGAGTGGTGACGCCCACCAAATCCGACTGCATTCCGGAAAGTGAACTCACGGAATCATGAAAATTGAAGGCGCGCATGCGGTTGCTCGTGATGTAGATCACGCTCGGGTCGGCCTTGAGTTCTTTCCAGCGTTTGGGGTACCAAAGGACTCTCATAGGATTCAGGAAGAAACTCCCACGGGTTCGGTGTTCGAACGGTGATAAAGTGCGATCGAGTCCACGCGCGCTCGGTCATGCGCGCGAGAGATGGCCTGAAGCGTATCGATGGGAGTTTTGTAAGCCACAAGACGAAGATCCCTCTGCCGATAGCGGCGCGCCGGGATTTCAAAGATAAATTGTTTATGGAAACCTGCTTTGACGAGCTCGTTGGCAAGACTTTCGGGAGAGTAGCCGAACTTGTGCGTCATGGATAAAAGTTCCGAATCCTGTTCACTGAACAAACCGTTCAGGCCGAGAGACGGCACGTCGGGCTTAAGTAGATAATTCAAACAGCATTTCGCCAGATCCGGACATTCGATCAGCAGCTCGCCGCCCGGTTTAAGGACTCGAAAGAATTCGGCAAGCGCTTTGCGGGCTTCCCAGGAAGGGACATGCTCAATGGCGTGATAGGTTTCGATCACGTCGACCGTGCCCGATTCAAACATCGATAAGTCATGCATGGTAGTTCTCAGAATCTCGCTGATCGTGCCCGAGAAATTGGTGTAGCTTTCCTCCTCCGCAGGCAAATCGATGTTGGTGTAGCTATCCAGGAGCGTGGCGCCGCATCCCACATGGAGTTTCTTAAGCTTTTCCCAATCGGATGACCGCACACGCGCAAAAGAGCGTTCCTGAGTCCCATCGACCCAGGCGGGATGTCGGAGACCAAGCAGCGTTCGCAAAAAGCGCAGTATTTCTCGCCCCAGCAGCTGCGTGAGATGCCACAGACGTTGATAGGAATAGCGCGAGGTCACGAGGGACTCTTTTCGGGAGAGGGCTCATCCAGTTCGTCTTCCGTCAATTTGAACTGAGCATCGTATAGCCGTCTGTATAGCCCATCACGGTTGAGAAGTTCATCGTGTGAGCCTTCTTCAGCGATCACTCCCTTATGGAGAACCAAGATGCGGTCGGCATTGCGGATGGTGGAAAGACGGTGGGCAATGATGATCGCTGTGCGGCCCTGAACGACCTGATCAATGGCACGCTGCAGAAGCTTTTCCGATTCGTTATCCAGTGAACTCGTCGCTTCGTCAAATATAAGAATCGAAGGTTGCGTGAGGACAGCTCGCGCGATGGCGATGCGCTG
>JANLWZ010000301.1:0-1620 GCA_031364865.1 Elusimicrobiota bacterium | reverse complement strand
CTTTGATATTGCCGGGGGTATAGGACATTTTCAACTTCGGGTGACGGCGGACGATCTGCTCCAGCCGATCGAGTGAAGCGGGACCCATGTACCAGGGTGTGGAAAAATAGGTGTAGCCCAACGATTTTGGAAAGTGGACCGCCACGGCATAAAGGCCCTTCACAGCTTCCTCCAGCATGCCCAGGCGCTCGAACATCATGGCGGTGTAGAACTGTTTTGCACCCGGCTCTTCGGCAACGGTCGCCCACTTATAGAAATTGAGAGCGGACGTGCGCGTGTCGACAAAGCGCCAATGATTTCCTTTGAGTTTCCCTTCCTTAAAAACTTTCAGGTACTGCGGGTCCTTCATCGCTTCCAGATTGGGGTAAATGCCTTCGCCGACTTCGGCGCTTAAGCGTTTGCGGTCGTTGACCACGTAGCGGTAGCGGGGCCCCCCAACATCTTCAAAGACCCCCGCCTTCTCATAGTTGGCGGGGCCTTTTTTGCCGGGGAAAGCCAATGTCAGCTGGTCATCGCTGGGTATCACTTCGGCCCGTACGGTGCCGGAGGCATGGGCAGGGGTTGTGAAGCTAAGCGCCACCAAGGCTGAAATCGAAAATAGGCTGATTTTTCGCATCACGAGTGGCCTATTGGATCATTTCGGACCCCCCCTTTACAATTAATTTACAGGTTAGTAATCTACACGTTACAGCCTCACGGTACACTCAAAGCGACCCTATGAAAATACTTGTTGTGGAGGATGATCGTTCCATCCAGATGGTGCTGGAGCTGGTTTTCGGCCGTATGGCCAAATGCCAGGTGCTCCTGGCCTCCAACGGGGCAGAAGGCCTGGCGGCCATCCAGAAAGAAAAGCCTGATGTCGTGCTCCTGGACCTGATGATGCCCGGCATGGACGGCTTCGAAGTATGTGAGCGCGCGAAAGCAGATGAAGCCACACGCCAGATACCGATCATTTTTTTGACCGCACAGCCGCAACCCCCGGCCGTGGCACGAGCTATGGCGTTGGGCGCCGCAGGTTATTTGGTGAAGCCATTTGATCCCATCAAGATCATCGACCAGGTGAACGAAGCCCTTTCCCGCGTACAGGCCCCGCTCATAGCCAAATAATCAGGAAGTAAAAAAAGGTTGTTTTGGTAGGAGAATCCTGCTAAAAAAAGGTCAACGATGCCCGAGCCTACAATTGATCTGAGCGAAATCATCGGCCTCTATAAAGAAGATGCTTTGCTGACTATTGGGAAAATGCGGGCGGCATGGTCGCAGTGGAGCGAGATTCAAAAGGGCGGAGCCATCCGCAACGATTTGCGCCGTATGTCGCATCAGCTGCGCGGCTCCGGCCGGACGTATGGTTTCCGGCGTGTGACCCGAGTCTGCAAAGCGATTGAGAACATCACGATCAAGATCGAACAGGCACATTTGAAGACCGATGACCGCGTCCGGCAGGCGCTTGAAAAGAAATTGACGCTCCTGGCTGCAGCATTTGATAATCCCGAGAGGATACGATGACTGAAACACTTTCATCCCGAACTGTTCTGGTGTGTGACGATGACGCGGCCATGGTCCGCATCTTTCAATTTATCCTGCGTCAGCAGGGCGTCGCCAACATCATCACGACCGATCGCG
>JANLWZ010000283.1:0-3183 GCA_031364865.1 Elusimicrobiota bacterium | reverse complement strand
ATTGGCGGGGCCCTTCTGGTCTCTCAGAGCCGTGGTCCATGGCTGGCTGCTGCTGTCATGGTCATCGTGGCGGGTGCCATCTCGGGCTGGAAACGCGCGTGGCCCCTTTGGACGCTTGGGGGTGTATTCTTCGTCGTGCTGATGATGTCTCCCAGCTTTTCTCAAAGAGCAGCGAGTATCACGGATAAAACACATCATTCCAATCTGGACCGCATCGATATGTGGAAGGCCGGCCTTTCCCTTTTTCGCTACCGTCCGGCGCTGGGCATTGGTCCGGGCGGCGTCAAAGTGCTCTCTCCTCCTTACCAAAATGACGTCGATCGCCGCTGGGGACCGTGGGGCCATCTGCACAATAACTACATCCATTATCTGGCAGAGCGTGGATTTTTAGGACTACTGGCCTGGCTAGCGTTCATGCTCGCGATCTGTCGGGAGCTTCTCGCTGGGTATAGAAAAAGCCAAGACGGCTATAAGAAACTCTTTTTTTATGCGACAGGTTTATCCATGATCGGGTTTTTCATCGGAGGGCTCACGGAAACGTCCTACAATACCGCCGTCGTTATGATGACGTTTTATTTTGTTCTCGGACTCGCTTTTGCTCTCTCCAGGCACGATGCGACAAAAAACTGACCACCGTCCGCTGCTTCTCCTGGACCGTGACGGCACACTTATCTATGAAGCGGACTATCCCGCAGACCCGAAAAAAGTAAAACTTTTCCCTGGCGTGCCGCAGGCGCTCCGACGGTTGAAAAAAGCCGGCTTTCGTATCGCCGTCGTTACCAATCAGTCGGGTGTGGGGAGGGGCCTTTTTACGCTCCAACAGATGAAACGGGTCAACGCGCGGCTTCTTGCTCTGCTCAAACAGCAAAAGTCGCCCATCGATGGGTTATACTGGTGCCCGCATGCCCCCCAAAAGCGGTGTGCATGCCGTAAGCCGCGTTTAGGGATGGTGCGTCAGGCCTCAAACGCGTTGGGCGTTCCCTGGAAGAACAGCATCAGTGTGGGTGACCGTTGGAGCGATGTGATGTTGGGGCAGCGAACGGGGGGCCAAGGTGTGCTCGTTTTGACGGGGTATGGGAAGTTCTTTTTGAAGGATCATCAGGGTGTACGGCCTGACCATGTCGCCAAAACCTTTGCGAAGGCAGCCGCCTGGATCCTACGGCAACGAAAGGAATCAAAACTATGAGTGAAATAATTTCCGATCAACTGGGCAGCTTTGTCAGCCAATTGGCAGCAACGCATGTGGATCTCTGGCATGAAGAAGACAAGGCCAGGCTTCCGGATGATAAGACCGTTGCTCAGGCGAAGCGACGCATCGATAAGCTCAATCAGACGCGCAATGATCTCATCGAAAAAATCGATGAGTGCTTTTTACGCGCGCAGCCTAAAGGTTAATTTATGGCAGAAACCATCGGCAGTATCGTCGATAAGATCTGTATCGCTGAGTTAAAGCTATTTCACATCCAGGAACAGATCAACCGCACGGATCTGGCGGAAGATCTCAAAACGCTCAGCCGTGATCGACTCGTGATCATGAAACGCCAGCGCGATGATCTCGTGGCGGAACTGAATACGCTTCAGACTTCTTGGGCTCAGGGTCAGTACAAACCGAAGGTCTACAGACAATTCAAGATGTACAACGATCCACGTTTCAAAGCGCCAACAGCGCCCGCCCGCTGATCATGACCAGGTGGAGGGTCCCGCTTGGTTTTCTCTTCGCCGCTGGGTATCTCTACGTCGCTCATCCTTCTTCCCCCGTTGCCGCAGCATCAGCCTTAGTGCTGATCGTCCTGGGTTGTCTCTTGAGAGGATGGGCTGCAGGCTATTTGCTCAAGGGAAAACGCGTGGCGGTAGGCGGTCCTTACGCCTGGGTCCGCAACCCGCTCTATGTTGGAAGCTTCATGATCGCCAGCGGATTTTGTCTCATGTTATGGCAGCACCCGTTAACCTGGCAGGTAATCGGACTTTGGTTGGCGTTTCTAATCGGTTATGGGGTGGTGTACAGCAGGAAAACCCTTGATGAAGAAAAAGAATTGACGAATTCTTTGGGTGATGCTTACAAAAACTACGCTGAAAAAGTCCCGGCGTTTTTGCCTCTGCGAGGACACGTTCACGGCCTTGGAGAGCAGCGATTCAGCTGGGAACTCTACCAACGCAACCGCGAATACGAATGTATTGTCGGTTGCCTCCTGCTGCTGGGTTGCCTTTTCTGGAAGGGGCACCAGGGTGCTTAAGCGGTTCGGGCTCGCCGCCTTACTCTTCAGTGTCCTTCCGTTCTCTGCCTCTGGCGACGAACCGCCTGCCATCAGCACCGCGACCGAAGGTGCGGTCGTGCCCGCTCTCCCTGTCACTCCAACCGCCTCCTGGCGCACGGTGACGCATAATGCTTTTGCACCGGGTGAAGAACTTCTGTTTTCGATCAAATGGGGTGTCATCGTCGGGGGATATGCCAATTTATCCATTCCTGAAATTGTCGATTTTGAAGGCAGACCAGCATATCACATCGTTTCAGAAGCCCGTTCCGGCGGCGTCGTCAGTGCGTTCTACAAAGTGAAAGACAGAAATGATGTCTGGCTGGACCAGCGTGCGCTGATCACGCTGAAATATGAAAAGCGTATTAAAGAAGGAAAGTTTCACATCGAAGAAACAAGTGAGCTCAATCAGGTGAAACATCACTGGAAAACGCATGCTTACCGGATCGATAAGAATAAATTTGAAGACAAGGAAGGCAATTTGCCGCTCAATGCGCTGGATTCCTTTGGCAGTCTCTACTACATCCGGACATTGCCGTTGGAAGTAGGGAAGAGTTATACCGTTGACGTTCACAATGGCGACAAAGTCTACCCGCTTGTGGTGAACGTGCTGAAGCGCGAGAAGGTGAAAGTCTCTGCTGGGAAATTCAAATGTCTGCTGGTGGAGCCCATGTTACGCGGTCCTGGTATTTTTATCAGCAAGGGTAAAAAACTGCAAGTCTGGATGACGGACGACGCTCGTCACATGCCGGTCCGCATGCGCTCTGAAGTCTTCATCGGGCACGTCTCGGCCGAACTCACCAGCTACAAATAACCAACGACGAACAGCGGCATACCAGAACTGCGGCGAACCAGAACTTCGGCATACCGGAGAGGCGGCGAAAGGAAGTTCTATAAAAAGTACCTATCGCCGCCGCTCTGGTCGGCCGCC
>JANLWZ010000217.1:0-2778 GCA_031364865.1 Elusimicrobiota bacterium | reverse complement strand
CCACGAGATTGAAAATAAATCTTGGGAGCTGCAAGAGTTAAAGGTCCGATGGAAAACGATTTACGAGCGATATAAAAAGCTTGAACAAGGTTTAGTTGAAAAGGGTATGCCGCAAGATCCGCCATTTAATCGGTATGCTTTTGACCGGAGCCGCGGTTATTTCCCAGGTCTTTTCACCCATATATTCCTTCACGCAGGATTCATGCATCTCCTTTTCAACATGTTTCTCCTGTGGATCGTTGGGGCAAGTATTGAAGAACGATGGGGACCACTTCTGTTTCTAGGGGTGTATGTTTCTGGGGGTATGGCAGCGGGGTTGGCTCAAGAAATCATTCGAAGCGTTTCAGGAATTGGCATGGTCGGGGCTTCTGGTGCTGTCGCGGCGGTCATGGGGGCATTTCTGATCCGCCATTTTAAAATGCCCATCAGATTCTTTTACTTGATCTTCACTTTCTATATGTTTAGAAGCGGCACGACGATATGGCCTGCATGGTCGCTGCTTCTTCTCTGGTTTGGTCAACAGCTCTTGTATGCGGTGTTGTCTGATCCTCGCTTCGGTCCCGGTGTGGCTTATGAAGCACACATCGGGGGTTTTATCTATGGGGCCTTAGTCGGTTGGTTCATTCTAAAAGGTGGAGTGGCCGCGACATGGGAAAAGGAAGCAGCGACAACTAAAGTCGGAATGGAGTTGCGAGATCAGGAAGTAGCGTCGCTTATGGAGAATCGGGAATTCGATAGCGCAATCAAGCTTCTTGATAGCCAGTTGACCGATAATCCCAGGCATTTGCCTGCACTGTTAGCAGCCGTCCGAGCTAACGCCATCAAGGAAAATAAAGCACGCTTGCCGTCTCTGGTGCTCAGAGCCGTCACCGGACTCCTTGAGTGTGGCCAGTTCGAGGAAGCCAGCTTCATGATCGACGATCAGATGCCAACATTGGCCGAAGGGATGTTGCCTGACAAAGAAGCGATGACACTTGCCCAGGCGCTCACACGGCTTAAACGCTATCCTGACGCCCTTCGGTGGTACGGCTACCTCATTCAGCGTTACCCCTCGTCACCCTTTCGAGGAAAGGCCCTATTTTCGGCTGGCAAATTGCACAAGGAGTTGAGACAATCTGCAGAAGCAGAAAAATACTTTCGGACCTTACTAGAAAAGCCTTATCGCATCGAATGGGGATCTGTGGCTCAGAGCGAGTTGAGAACGCTGCCGGATTCAGCAGCCTAGGGAGGACAACATGATAAGTGGGCCGGTTTTGTTTCTGATTTACCCATTATTTTTTGTGGTAATCTTCACCTCGTTAGACTCATGGATGTGGAGAATCATTTGGTCGGTATTATTTATCGCTTCTCTGTTTTTTCCTCCGGCAAACATCGTTTATCCCGTCATCATGATCATCGCAATCCCTGTTGTGAATAAGCTCTCAGAGATCAACCAGAAGCTTGGTCAATAGAGCTGTGCGGCGGGCTCACTGCTTGCACCATGGATGGACATTAATAGGTGTGAGACTAGCCAATTTGCCTTGAGCATCGAAAGAAAAATCGTAGCTATCAGCACAATAAATGCCCAACTGTGGGGACTCTACGTAATAGCTCATCAAACTCGTGCATTGCGCCACGCGATCAAGCTCCTCGAGAAATTCTTCAAAAGTGTGTATGTCTCGACTTGCACCGTTTTGGATGTAAATACGAAAGTCGCTTGCTGATGAACCATGACGGATATCTTTCAATTTGCAGCGGGTTGTATTTTCACTTTCCTTGATACTTACTTCCACACCATTGAGGCCCGGAACTGTAGTTTGCGTCGCGTACTTCAAAAGCCCAGCCTCATAAACTTGTCGGAGTGTCATTCCCTGTTTGATAGCGTCATGAGACGCAGCAAATGAACGATAAGAAGAGCTCCATCGGCCGCAGGCGGTGGTAGAAAGGATGAGCGTAGCGGCTGCTAACCAAAGGAAGGACTCTTTCATGCAGCAAAGATAGGATTTAGGGAGAAGATTATCTAGGTGTTTCGCCCCCCGCCTGCCAGTGACTGTGTCCTTGGAGCACCATCTGCTATCATGCGTATGTATGATACGCTGGTTGTTTTTAGATCTCGACAGTTACTTCGCTTCCTGCGAACAGCAGGCCCGGCCTGAGTTGCGTGGCAAACCCGTTGGGGTCGTTCCCGTGGTGGCCGATACGAGCTGCTGCATCGCCGCCAGCCGCGAAGCCAAAAAGTTTGGCGTAAAAACGGGCACGATGGTCGCCGAAGCTCGCTTGCGGTGTCCTACGATTACGCTCGTGATTTCCCGTCCCGATCTCTACACGCTCTACCACAAAGCCATCACCGAAGCCGTGGGAAGTATCCTGCCCATTGATTCCGTCATGTCGATCGATGAAATGATCTGCGAACTCTCCGGCTCCCAGCGCGAACTTCCGAACGCTATCCAGCTCGTGGAAAAAATTAAGACGGCGCTTCGGCGGCAGGTGGGAGAGGTCCTGACCTGCTCTGTTGGGCTTGCTACCAATCGTTTTCTGGCCAAAGTCGGCTCCGACATGAACAAACCCAACGGCGTGACGATCATTCAGAAACAGGACTTGCCGACCATCCTCTATCCGCTCAAACTTCAGGACTTTCCGGGGATTGGCCCGCGCATGGGCAAACGGCTTCTCGACCGCGGGATTTCCACCACGCAGGCGCTTTGCCAGCTTTCGTCCGACACGATGGCAACGATCTGGGGCGGCGTGGTCGGCAGGCGTTTCCATGACTGGCTCAAAGGAGAAGATGTCCGGCTTGTG
>JANLWZ010000190.1:0-25722 GCA_031364865.1 Elusimicrobiota bacterium | reverse complement strand
AAAATTTCTCACACAGCGCTTTCGGTAAATACTCTTTGGTCTTGCGGTCTTTCACCAGGTCCAGGCCGATCAGGAGTCCCCGACCGCGAACGTCGCCGATAAATTCATATTTCTCTTGAAGCTTCTTGATGCCGTCCAGGAGCACTTTGCCGACCCGCGCGCTGTTCTGGACCAGACCATCCTCCACAATTGTTTGCACGGTCACACGCACGGCTTCGCTCGCCAAAGGATTGCCTCCATAACTGGAAGAAGAGGCGCTGGGAAGCGACCAGGGTTTTGCCTGAGCATGCTGATCGGTGGTGATGACGCCGGAAACGGGAAAGCCGTTCCCCATGGCTTTGCCCACCGTCATGATGTCCGGCAGGACACCATCGTGATCGACGCCAAACATAGAGCCGGTACGTCCAAAACCTGTGATCATTTCATCGGAAATAAAAACGGCACCTTCTTCTTTCGCAATATCGCGGACTGCTTTGAGGAAGCCATCCGGCGGGACAATATTGCCGGCCGTTCCCTGCACAGGCTCCGCGATGACCGCGGCCACGTCATCCTTGGCTGTAGTGCGGATTTGGTTGCGCAAGTGATCCGCGCAGGCCACACCGCAGGAAGGATATTGCAGACTGAGCGGGCATCGGTAACAATCGGCGTAAGGCACTTGCTGATATCCCGGCATCAGCGGACCGAGTTCATTTTTCCAATCTACGAGCGAAAGCGGCAGTGTTCCCTGTGTCTTGCCGTGATAACCGCCCAAGAATCCAAAGATCTGCTTTTTTTTCGTGATCGATTTTGCCAGGCGAAACGCCGCTTCGACCGCTTCTGCGCCGCTGGAAAAAAGCTGCGTTCTTCGCAGCCCTTTCGGTGCAATCTCCGCGATGAGTTTTACCAGTGCGAGACGCGCACGCGAGGTATAGCTGCCGATTGTGAATTTCTGCAGTTGTTCACTCAGCGCTTTGACGAATTTGGGATGGGTGTAGCCGAGGCTCGCGACCGAAACGCCAACATTGAAGTCCAGGTAGGTGTTGCCGTCAGAATCGGTGATGCGGCAGCCTTCGCCTTTTTCAATCGTGAGTTTGGAGAGAAGCGCGATGGTCTGATTGCCGGGAGCGAGGAACTTTTGCTCTTCGTCGAAGAGTTCGACGGACTTGGGACCGGGCCAGCCTCCTCTATGGTCCAAGGTCGCAAGTCCAATGTCTAAAGTCTTAGGACTTTGGACTTTTGACTTTGGACTAGACTTTCGCCGTTGCCCGAGGGTTCTGGATGGCACGGTAGGTATCCTTGAGGTATCTGGCGATAGCGTTCGCCGCGGCGCCGCGACAGGGGGCAAACGACGGCCAGTCGTTCAGGTCAATGAGCGTAATCTCGCCGTCGGGGGAAATGATCGCGTCGCCGCCGTAAATGGATACATCCAGCGAAGCGGCAGCATGCTCTGCCATCCGCTTCAACTCTTTGTCATCAAAAGGATGGCCTTCGGATTCTTTCGGGTGGTAGGGCCAGAAGAAGCGCCCTTTGACGCCGTAAAACTTCACCTCATCGCCCACACGGTGCTGCTGCAGGACGGCTTTGTCGAGCCCTCGGCTGCGGAATTTGACGAGCGCAGAATTCAAATCCGACCAACGCTCCAGTTTCAGCACATCCGTGGGTAGCGTAGCGTGGACGTCGGCGCGCTTGAGCCAGGCGCCGGCGTTATTTTCAAACCAGGGATGATACTGATCCAGCTCACGCGGATGGGCGATGGTGGAGATGAATTCGCTGTGGGGAAATCCCAGATCCTTTTCACGGAGCGCGGAACACAGGCTATCGCGGTAGGTACGTCGAGAAGCTTCCGGATCGTTCAAGATCAAGGCGCCGCTTTTCTTCCATCCGATGAGCTCACTCACGGCTTTCGGTCCCTGACACATGGAGAAGATGAGATCGGCGTCGTGTCGTTGGGGACGTGCTTCCTCCAGCGTCGCCAGTCGAACCGTGACGCCTAGACGTTCGAGCGTCTGACCCACGAGCCGCAAGATCTTTGCGTCGTTCGCTACGTGTCGACCGGGAGAGAATTCCGGCTCACGATAAATACCAAGAAAGTTCATTCGTTGATAAAAGCCTCTGCCGCTTGGATGTCCTGAGGGCGGTCTACATCGATGACCGGAGGCAGGGGTACACCGTAAAAGCGGTATCCGTATTTTAGCAGGTGTCCGAGGTACTGCCGCAGCGCAGAAAATCCATTCTGGAGCGCTTTGTCTTTTTCCCGCAGCACGCGCGCGTTCACCCGGTAGAAGCCGGCGGTCACATGCTCGCTGTCGAAACCGGTATTCGTCAGGGCAATGATCTCGTAGGCATCCGGATTGTCAGCGACACGTTCGGGCATGAGGCCGGTACCTTCATTACCATGCATCGCCACGCGCAGGGGCTTTTCGTCATCCACGTGTGACGTCAATCCCAGGCAAACGTCCGCCTCTTTGAACAATTTGCATGTATCGACAAACTGTTTATAAGCCGATGGCGGACATACGGAATCCACCGTCGCGATGAAGTAGCCCATGCCGTCATCCCCCGCGGGGAATGACGATTTACACAAGCGCTCAAGGACGATTAAAAAGCTATGCATGGACGATGGTGTTGTTTGAATAATCCACTCCACTGGAATTTTTCTGCCGGAATTTTTCACGTACTCCGGAACGGCTTTGGCCGCTTCATTCACGATGCAGGTGACAGAGGTCGCGCCGGCGGCTTCCAGACCGTCCAGAGCGTAATCGATCAGGGTCTTCTGGCCAATGCGCGTTAATGCTTTGGGAATTTTTTGTCCAAGGCGTTCGCCCCAGCCTGCCGCGATAATCCCGGCCTTCATACTTTTCCCTGCGGATGTTTAGCCAGCTCATGAGGCAAATCCTCAAGGCTTCTGAGGACGTAATCGACTTTGGTGGGATCCGGCGCTGTGAGTTTTCTATCTCCCAAAAGCCAAAAGGTTTTCATCCCTAAGGCTTTGGCGGGCAAAATATCCCTTTCGAAGGAATCGCCGATAAAGCCAATCTGGTCTGCCGGTACTTTTAATTTATCTATGGCAAGCGCGAAAAGCTTGTGATCAGGCTTTTTGAGGCCCATGACGGCGGAATCAAAGATAATTTCCAGGTGAGGAGTGTAGGCGAACTCGCGGCAGAGTGCTTCTACGTTGCCATAAAAATTGGAAATGATGCCGAGCTTCAGGCCGGATTGGGCCAGTTTTTCAAGAACATGCCGGTTTCTCCGCAATATTCGATCTGCTGGCTTACAAAATGCTGTTGCCATCTCTGACATCTGGGCAGCGTCTGCAAGCCCTAATTTTTGAAATTGCCAGGCCACGTGACGTTCTATCATCTCCCGCAAGCCCGCCTGCCGCATCTTCGGCTCGATTTCGGCCTGTTCGTCGGCCCAATAAAAGGCCTCCTTGATGCGATCTTTGGGTACTTCGGGTAACACAATGCTCTCGTAGATGGCATAGAACCGATCCAGCCAATGCTGGCCATCGGCGTCCAGAGTACCCCCGAAATCGAACAATAAAGCTGAAATCATGCTTATTTATAGATGTGAAGTTGAATTTATGGAATTGGCGGTGCTTGACCGTCGAGGATTGTAAAATTTTCCGTCGATATTGTCAACGGAAGTCGCAAATGGTAGGATTTTACGGTTTCAAACCTCTATGACACAGAAAAAATCAGAACTTCTCTTTAAAAAGTCCCAGGACGTCTTTGTGGGCGGCGTCAATTCCCCGGTTCGTTCCTTTAAGGGTGTCGGTGGGACACCTCGATTTATTACACGGGGACAGGGCCCCTATGTATGGGATGCCGATGGTCATCGGCTGATTGATTTCTGCGGCTCCTGGGGCGCATCCGTTCTGGGTCACATACCCAACGTTTTAGCGGCAGCCATTGCGCGCACAGCCAAACGCGGCTTATCCTTTGGTGCTCCTACCGAACTCGAGCTGGAACTCGGCCAACTCATACAAAAAGCATTCCCTTCGATGGCTCGGATGCGCCTGGTCAGTTCAGGGACCGAAGCCGTTATGTCGGCGCTGCGTGTAGCTCGCGCGGCCACGCAGCGCGAAGTCATCGTCAAATTTTCCGGCGGCTATCACGGCCATGTCGATTCTTTGCTCGTGAAAGCCGGTTCTGGTGCCATGACGCTTTCTTCTCCGGACTCTGCCGGCATCCCGGCGTCACTCGCACAAAAGACACGGGTACTTCCTTATAACGACTTGGAAGCCGTTCGTGAGCTGTTCCGGCGCGAGGGACAATCCATCGCTGCCGTGATTGTCGAGCCGATCGCCGCGAATATGGGAGTTGTTTCACCCAAAGAAGGATTTTTGGAAGAGCTGCGCGCACTTACCACAGCGAACAACGCCCTTCTTATTTTTGATGAGGTCATCACCGGTTTCCGGGTGACGTATGGCGGCGCGCAAACCGTTTTTAAAGTAACACCGGATATGACCTGCCTGGGCAAAATTGTAGGGGGTGGGATGCCGCTCGCTGCCTACGGCGGACGCCGCGACATTATGGAATGGGTGGCGCCTCTGGGTCCCGTCTATCAGGCCGGCACGCTTGCCGGCAATCCCGTCGCCGTGGCCGCCGGAATTGCCACGCTGACGACGCTCAAGGCCCGCTCGCCGTACAAGGCACTGGAAAAAATGACTGCCTGGTTCACGGGTGAAATCGAAGAGGCAGCGCGCGAAGCCGGTCAGAGCATACGCATCAACCGCGTGGGTTCGATGTGGACCCTCTTCTTCAACAACGCGCCTGTGGTAGATCTCACGAGCGTCCAGCGCTCGAATACCGACCTCTACGCTGCGTTCTTCCATAGCCTTCTGGAGCGCGGCATTTATCTTCCACCTTCGGCCTTTGAAGCCGCTTTTATCACGACCACCCACACGCGCGCCATCTTGAAGCGCGCACTTTCCGCCATCCAAAAAACTTTCTCCAAGCTACCCGGTAGCTAGAAGTCACTACTTGATAAAATAGCGGCATGGTTGAGATCGCACCCTTCAACGCCATTCGGTACAACCTGAATCGCTATGCGAGTCTGTCGAACATCATTTGTCCGCCCTATGATGTCATCAGCATCACCGACTATCATCGCCTGATCGGCAAAAATCCTGCCAACATCGTCCGCGTCGAGTTGCCCATGACGCAGGGAACGAAAGACAAATACGAAGTCGCTACCTCCTTCTGGCGCAAATGGCAGAACAACAAAACTTTAATCCGTGATAAAGAGCCGAGTTTTTACGGTTACGAGCAGAGGTTTACCGTTGGCACCACGCCGTACGTCCGGCGCGGGTTTTTTGCCGCGCTGCGCGTGGAAAAGCCCGGCAAGGGCCACATCCGACCGCATGAGCGGACTTTTCCAAAACATAAGGCAGACCGCTTGATGCTGATGCGCGCCGCCAAAGCCAATGTCAGTCCCATCTTTGGAATCTATTTTGACCCTCAGGACCAGGCCAGCCAGATCATCGACAAGCGCATGCAGGAAAAGCCGCTGCTCCTGTGTCGTGATGATAAAGGCGTGACGCACCGCCTTTGGAAATGGTCAGACCCAGCGACAGTCAAAGCGCTGAAAAAAGTGGTGACCAGCGGCGACATTTTGATCGCTGACGGCCATCACCGCTATGAAACGTCGTGGAATTATGCGAACGAGCGTGTCTCTAAAAATGGGTCTTCCAAAAAATCTCAGGCCTATCGCTATGTGATGACCTTCTTATGTTCGCTGTCGGATCCCGGACTCGTTATCCAGCCCACGCACCGCGCCGTGCGGTTTCTGGCTTCGGTCGCGGATTGGGAAAAACGCATCGCTCCTTATTACACTTTGAAAAAAGTCCCGGGCCTCAGCGATATCATGACGCGCCTCAGAAAGCAGAATGAACATTTTGGTATGGGACTGCTGCTCAAAAACGGACCAGCCTATTGGCTCACGCCGAAAACCAAAAGCGCGACTATGCCGGTCGTGTCGCTGCACGAAGGAATCCTGAAAGATATTCCACTGGAGTATGTTTCGTATGGCCAGAATCCGCGTGAAATGGCGGAGAACCTCATGCGCGGCGAATCCGATGCCGTGTTTCTTTTGCCGCCTCCCCAAAAAGAAGCGTTCGCTAAAATCTGCAGGGCCGGTAAGCTTTTGCCGCAGAAATCCACGTACTTCTATCCTAAAGTAACAACAGGTCTTGTCATGCGCACGCTGGACGGCGATGTATCCAACGTTTAGCCAGTTCGTCCGGTGGGCCAACCATTATCGCGTCATACCCATTTGGATTGAGCCTCACCTGCCTTCCGGCGATCTGCTGGAATGGGCCTACAACCTGCAAGCGCAGGAGCATTCCTCCTTCTTTCTGCACAGTGCCTCGAGCGGCACACAGGCGCGATATTCCTACCTCTCGCTCGACGCCCCACGTTATCACGTAGAAGCTTCCGGGGACACGCTGACCCTCCGTCACCGTACCTCAGGCGGTACGAAGCAGGAAGCCATCAAGATCGGCAATACCTTTGACCGGTTTCATCAGTGGTTTTCGCCGCTCGCGGGACCCCGCGTGGACGGCTTGCCGCCTTTCTGGGGCGGCGCTGTCGGCTATATGGGCTACGAAAGCGCCGCCGCCCTTGAGCCGCGCCTGGCGGATTTGTTCAGGGGGAAACGCGCTAAATTTTCAACCTTGTCCGTGGAAAATTTCCCCGATTTTGAATTTGGCATTTACGATGCCATTGCCGCCATCGATCATGCGCGTAAAAAACTTTGGCTGATCCATTCCGTTTTCCTGCCGGAAGGCCGTGTCCTTTCGCCCGTTCAGCTTGAGCGCATTTATCGGCAGGGACAGGATCGCCTGCGAAGGTCTGCCGTCGCCATCCAAAAGGCATTTCGCCGGCACCGGTCATGGGGGGAGTTCCAAGCGATCGATGTGCACTCGAATCGGTCGGAGGCCGCTTATCAACTGATGGTCCGGCGCGCGAAGGGCCTGATCACGGCCGGTGACATTTACCAATGCAATTTGAGTCAGGCCTTTACGTCACGCTGGAGCGGTAACCCCTGGGCGCTCTATAAGGAACTTGTCCGCATCAACCCTTCGCCCTACGCCGCGCTGTATAAATCCGGAACACGCTGGATGGTGAGCCAGTCACCGGAACTCCTTCTACGGCTGGAAGCCGGACGCGTGGAGACCCGGCCGATCGCCGGGACGTACCCGCGTCGCGTCCATCTATCCAATGATGTTTGGCTGTCCAAGGCTCTCATGCAGGATGCCAAAGAACGTGCCGAGCACATCATGTTGGTCGATCTTGAGCGCAGCGATTTAGGACGCGTCTGTCTACCGAACACGGTGCGTGTCGCGGAGGCTCTCGTGCGCGAAATGTATTCGCACGTGATCCACCTTGTTTCGGATGTCCGGGGGATTTTGAAACCGGAAAGCACCTGGTTGGACCTTCTCCGCGCTGCTTTTCCAGGAGGGACGATCAGTGGTTGCCCGAAACTGCGCGCGATGGAAATAATTCATAAGCTGGAGCCGCACAAGCGCGGGCCCTACACGGGCTCGTTAGGCTGGATCGGGTTTACAGGCGATATGACCATGAATATTCTCATCCGAACGATCTTTCTCGACAAGCATCAACTTTCTTTTCCTGTGGGAGCCGGCATTGTGGCCGATTCGGATCCGGCGAAGGAATACCAGGAAACACTGCACAAAGCCGCCGCCATGCTGGAAGCGCTCGGCGCTCGCGTTCCCGTTGAGAACAAAGAAAGAAAAACATTATGAAACGACGCTGGCAGGTACTGCCGTCCCTTCTCCTGCTCGTGTCGATGCCTGCCGCGGCCGCTGACAAGGCCACGATCCTGCAGCACTTGGAACGCCTGAACCAAATTCCTGAAGGGCAGATCAGTGACAAAACCGATCCAGCATTTTCCATTCTTCGCGCCATTTATGATGACGATGGGCCTGATTTTCTTATGCTGCGCAGTCTTTTAGGCAAAGCGGAAGTGAGATCCAAAATGAACCCATCGGTGCGCTGCGTGCTGGCAGGCGTGGTCGGACAGAGGTGGGACAGCTTTTCTCTCACAGGAAATCTTTATCTCTCGGGACTTCGGAGCAAAAATCCTGATCTGCGGGAGAAGGCGCGAAAAAGGCTTGTCGCCTTTATTCAGCGTCCCCACGTGCCGGAGCTCATCGAAATGCTGAAAGAGCCGGGACCGAATGTCCTGGCTTACGAGATCCTGCAGGATGTGACGGGACAAAGGCTCGACCCTTCGATCAAAACGTGGAGAAAATGGTGGAAGGCGCAGGGCACTAAGGTCGATCTTGTAGGGCATCTGCTGAACGATACTCGGAAACAAATGACGCAGCATGGCGTGCGGCCCTTTGATCAAGATCGATTCTGGTATGTACCGGAAGGTGTGAAGGACGCGCAACTGGCTTTCGAACAACGCCCGGAAAAGGAACAAGAGCTGATAGCTGATTGGAACAGCGGACCGGCGGCGGAAGCCCGGCGGCATGCCGACAACTGGGCCACTGTCAAAGACATGATGGACCGGATTGTGCACCAGCCCGATCCACGCGTCAGCAATTTTTTCGAAAAGCTCGTGACCGATTCCGGTTGTGGGGATTATGCGAGCGTTCTGCTGGCCTGGAGAGTCAGCCGCACATCGTTACCGTTGCTTCAAGCGGCTTCGCACGCGACCCCCACCCCAGGCAGGCTTCTTGCGCGAGGATCTTTAGGGGATAGGACAGCTCTGGTAGATCTTCTGGAGATCATGGAGCGCCACCAGACGCAGCCGCTCAGCTATAAGATCATGGATGACGAGACGCGAAGCGCCTTGAATATTCTTCGAACGGTGGGCGCGATACCGGCGGAACAGGCCTTCGAGCTTCTGTGCCACAAAAACTTCGATTTTTCCTCGGCGTATACCTCCAAAGAAAAGAAGAAAGCCTTCAAAGAAGCCAAGAACTGGCTGGAATACAACGCACAGAACCTGGCGATCGACCGCCAGCGCGGCTACTACACCAACAAAATTAAGGAGTAATCAGGCGGCGGCTTCGAACAACACTAAACGTCTCTGGCCGGTTTTTGGTTTCGGTCTTTGTGAAATAGGTTTTCGCCATCCCCAGCGGTGACGTTGAGCGGAGAGCAGCAAGGTCACCGTCGTAAAAGCAGCAACCAGCCCCATCGTCATGACTGAAGAATCGTTTTCTCCGCTCCACGCCCCAAAAATGAGCGGCAAACTCAAGAAGGCTATTAGCTTACCTGCCTTGCCCCAGGGGATGCGTGAATTGCCAGGCCTTGGGTAAGGTTCTGCCACGAGCCATTGATCCTCCGATTGATAGAGCAAATACGATTCAACGCGCGAGGACGGAGAAACATACAGACCCTTTATGTTCTTGAGCGGCGGAAGAGAGGAGGCCAAAGGAAAGAACGAAAGAGAAGCTGGAGATATATGTTTGTAAGCCCCAAGGACTTCTGTAAGCAAGGCCATGTCTGCCCTGGAGAGCCCGGTGCTGTGGACACCTTGAGTAGCTAGGGCTGCGGCTTCGATCAAAGCTTTTTCATGAAGAGCACGCTCAAACAGGGCCAGGAGAATTCGTCGTCTCCGTAGGATGAGACTCGCCTCGCGAACACTCATGTCTGAATCGATTCCTTCGCCCAGTTCGTTGATATGTACCCCTTGAACACTTGCCAAGACTTTGCCGACGGGTTCCGCAAGCAGCTCCTGGCGCAGAGATTCAAAAGATTGCTCTCCACGTATGAATATAGTTCCGCTGGGATGGCTTTGACGTAGAGGCTTCGCCGCAGGTTCGGCATTTTCTTTAAGGTACTGCCAATTGACGCTGTAGTGGTGCGCGATCTGGGCAACGGCCAGGATCAGACTGATGGGATGCAGGAAACCAAGCAGGAGACCTATCGCGCTTACGGCGCCGCTCGTATAGCTCGTGATGGCGCCGTTGCGCATCACATTCTTATAGCCATTCACCCACTCGGAAGGGCTGGAAGATGCGAGAAAAAAGAATATGTGAAGTAAAACAAGACTGGTCGCTGCGACAAAAGCCGCGACGAGGGGAGTAGCGACAAACGAAAAATCTTCAGCATCGGGAAGGTAGCAAGCAAAAGCCACCACCAGCGCCAGCTCAACAAACGGCGCCAGCCAGCGTGTATAGAATTCCCAATCAGGAAAGAGCGAACCTGGCGCGTCAGGTTCGTGACGGTCGGACAGATCGTAATCTTTATCGGGTTCCCCCATCAGAATGCCTTGTTTGGTAAAAAATAGCGTAAAGGTTTTACTGTCGTAGGAGGGGGGTACGTTTACAGCCAGAACCAGCGCTAAGCGCTCGCTCGTGTCGTCATCTTTGGGGAGGCTTCGTTTTTTGTGGAAGTCTAACCGCTGTCGCAGCGAACGCAAGTCCACCTTGTCATAAGGGATGTGCGAGACACGAATGCCATGGGTTGCAGCGACGACCGCGTCGATGAGTGCAAACCCATACAAGGCTCGTTCAAAAACCCCTCGGCGATTTGAAATCAATTGAGCTCGAACGTCCCACAGGATCGACTGAGAGGTGACACTCTCGCCCCACTTAGAAAAATCGACATCGTTCTCCAGCATAAAGACTTCGCCGATCGTTTTGCTGAGGAGGGTTTCCAGCAAATCATCAAAGGTTTTCTTGGCTGTCACAGGGATAGGGTCGTAGCGCGATGGCTGGCTCGCGTCAGCGGGAAGCACAGAGTCTTGTGTCTCCAAGGGTGAAATGGCTTCTACGGCCTGGAAAGTTTTTTTGCTGATTCCATGGACCCATAGGTAACGATCACGTTCAGCAGGCGAAAGAAGCAGGCCTCGCAGCTGAGACAAAGTTGTAAGGCCGGCGCGCGAAAGCTCCTTCTTGGCCCTCATGGAGAGGGGAGTCCGCGCCAGCTCCACGTCTTCCTCTGGCGCGATGGAAGCGCTACCCAGTTCGTGCAGCCTCTTCAATTCATCTTCAGGTATAGTCGCATGACGGTAGAGCGGTCGAAGCGATTCTGAACGCAATGCCGTTGCAGCCTTAGCCAGAAAATCTGCCCGCGCTGAATCGCCGCCCATTTTTTGCTGTATTTCTGGTTTTAGCTGATAAACATACTCCCGGCCGCCCAAGGACCTGATTTCCAGATTACGTCTGATCCAATGTAGTTCTGCAAGTCGACGAAGGACATAGCCAGTCTTTTTGGCAGGCAGATCCAATGACGTCCGAATATCTCTACCTTTCAGACGTTTAAAGGGAGCCTTCAAAAAGAGATCGAGAACCGCCAATTCTGTGGAAATATCCTTTGTGGTCGTAGCTCCCGCGGTCATCGCGGCGAAAGGATAACGGAGGTTGTGAGGCAGATGGATTTTGACGTGCGAGCCAAAGAGCATGCCCACGTAGACGAGAAGTGGTGCCAACAGAGACCGGGCGAGGTGGAAGTTACCAGCCACTGAGCTTACATCAGGTGGCGAGAAAAACCAGCTGACGAGAAGGAGTGGATACAGCAGTAGAAGGACAAATTGTCCGACCCGAATCATTTCCGCGGGGGCATCAATGCCCTTACGAATGCCATCGATTTGCTCATGGATGCTCACGACAGCATAAAGTCTTTTGGAAGATCCCCACTCTTTCCATTGGTTTCGCTTGATGAAGCGCGCTGACTTCAAAGCCCTGTCCAGGTTCTCAAGTGAGCTAAAATGCGAACCGCCATGCCAAGGCAGCTTTCTGAGCTCTTCCGTTACATATTTAATGCAATCTGTCACATCGATTTCGGGTGATAGCTCTGGGTTGAGCGTCACGAGATCCCGCCATGCCGTGTCGAACAAGCCGTAAAGATGTTCTGCTTCGTGCTTGATCTCAGGCGTAAGACCGTGAGCCAGCTCAATGTCTTCGTGGAGACGTTTCGCGCGATACCATTGCGCGATATCGCTTCTACCAAGGTGTTTAGCCACGGCAGCTCGCCAGAAAGTGGGAAATTCGTACCACCACGAGACCAGGAGTTTGGCTATATGTCCACGCAGCGTGAAACGGTAATCCGGATTGTGATACTGCCAATGCAGCCAGTGCCGTATTGTGTAACCGAAGACCGCCAAATGAAATGGAATGAGTGCCCAGAACGGCCACCAGTTTCCTGAGGCGTAACCCCAAACTGCAGCTACGGCATACGTCGTGCCTACACCCCGCGCCAGCAGCGACCACGCCCGCTCTTTTGTGGTTTTCATGGTAAGTGCGTTATCGATTTCATCGATAGTCCACCGAGCCACCCTTACATTTCCTTCACGATTCAAGCCTTGCTGCCATCGGAAGGCCACATCAAGCGCCTGCGTGAGAGCCTGTTGGTCCATTACGCTTCGATGTGTGGCGGGGAAAACTGCGGAAAACACCGACGGCTCCTTCAAGGCAGTGACGGACGAAGCAAGCGCATCCCCGGCTAAGCAGGGAACAAGCAGGCAGGCGATGATTCGGCGAAAGTGAGAGGGCATAGTGAGGACTAAAGTGTACCGGCTTTGTCGACGGTGGAGCTATAGGTCTGCGGGGCTAAAAAGAGGCCTAAAGGGCCTATTCGGGGGTAGGACTGTCTCCCGACCGTGGAACTGTTCTATAATTCGGGCTCGAACATACTCGAAAAAGGACGATTTTTATGGCTGAAAGCAAAAAACTCAAACTCGGACTTCCCAAAGGAAGCCTCCAGGAATCCACGATCGAAATCTTCAAGCGGGCAGGAATCCGTGTGCACGCCTCCGAGCGCTCCTATTTTCCCAGCTCCGATGATGATGAGCTTGAGATCATGCTCGTCCGCTCCCAGGAAATGGCCCGCTATGTGGCCGACGGCGTTTTTGACGCCGGTCTGACAGGCCATGACTGGGTCATGGAATCCGGCGCTAAGGTACACGAGGTGTGCGAACTCCTCTATGCGAAGACCGGTTTCCGGCCCGTCCGCTGGGTCCTTGCCGTTCCTAATGATTCACCCATCAAGTCCGTAAAAGACCTGGAAGGCAAACGCATCGCCACCGAGCTTGTGGGCGTGGTGAAAAAGTATCTCGAGAAGCACAACGTGAAGGCCGACGTCGAATTCTCATGGGGCGCCACCGAAGCCAAGGCCGGAGTACTCGTGGATGCGATTGTCGAGCTCACAGAAACCGGCAGTTCGCTGCGCGCCAACAAGCTTCGCATCGTGGAAGAACTTTTAACGTCCAGCACGCGCTTTATCGCAAACGAGGAATCGTGGAAAGATTCCTGGAAGCAAGAAAAAATGGAAAACCTTGCCATGCTGCTTAAAGGCGCCATCGCTGCCGAGGGCCTGGTGGGTCTCAAGATGAACGTAGCGGATAAAGATTTGGACAAGCTGATGAAACTTCTCCCAGCGTTGAAACGCCCTACGATTTCTCAGTTGAGCGAAAAGGGTTGGTCCGCGCTCGAAGTCATCATTGAAGAGAAAACTGTAAAAAAGTTGATTCCACAGCTCAAGCGCGCAGGCGCTGAAGGAATCATCGAGTACCCGCTGAACAAAGTTATTCCGTAGCGCCTGCGCTAACAGCTCATAGGAGGGTCTATGCGGCGATTAGTGTTTTTTGTCCTCTTGATTGTTGTTCTTCTAGCTGGCGCCCTTTCCCTTCCATTTCTCCTGCAGCCGGACAAACAAAGAGCAAAAATCGAAGCGTCACTCTCCCAGCTCCTTCAGCGCCCGGTCGTTATCGGTGAATGCGCTCTGGGTTTTCTCCCTCCGACTCTTAAGCTCAAACGCGTGGCTGCTCTGAATGAGCAAAAGGAAACCTTCCTCCTGGCGGAATCGGTCACCGGGCCCTTAAACCTGAAAGAGCTTTTTCGTCTCAAGTTCATCCCGGAGGAAGTGGATGTGGAACGCTGGTCGGTCACCATCCACCGGAAAGTCAATGGAACGTGGGACTACCATGACTGGTGGCCGCGGGCAACGAGTCTGGACGCCGCAAAAACCGGGACGCTCAAGCGCATTCATTGGCAGCGCGGCGAGATTCATTGGATGGATGTCCATGCCGGAGCGCCGCAGGAACTCGTCTTGTCGCTGGTGGAAGGAAACTGGAGCCCGCGCCCCGAGCTCCTGGAGGCCAGCGGAAGTTTTTCCGGGCCGTTGACCGGCGTGGGCGTGAGCTTTTCTGCGCGTGGAAAGTTTTTCGCGAATCCGCAATGGACCGGCGACCTGGAAATCAACGAACAATCGAACGTGATGGTGGCGCATCTATCGCAATCACCCAAAGGTTTTGAATTAAAAGGCCAGTCGGCCAAGTGGCGCCTCAGCCCTGTAAGCGCGGTCCTTCAATTCCTGTCTCGAATCCCCATGCGTCCTTCCGAAAATGGCGCACTGATACTTGAGAACTGGAATTTTCTGGTGAAAAGCGACGGCCCGCAGATGATGTTTGAGCAAACGGGACAAATCGGAGGCGGCGCGGCCGAAGTCAAAGGCAAACTGGTGCCTTCGCAGGATGGGATGCAACTTCAGATGGACGCGGCGGTGAGCGCCATTCCTGTAGAAGCGCTCTATGGCTTGATCGGAGAAAATATCGCCGCGACCGGCAAAGTGACAGGCATTACAAAAGGTTTTCAAATGGTGTTCTCTACGAGGACTTCAAGCACGGCCCAGGGGATGGGTTATCTGGAAGTGAAAGACGGCCACTATCGGCCGCCGGAAACGTCGATCAAATGGCTGAGCAAAGCCAAAACGATGGGCTACATTCGAAAAAAGTATCCCGATTTTCTGGTGTCAGGGCTTCCGTTCAGCCGATTGTCGGCGCATTGGCAGGCGAAAAACGGCACGCTCACGGCGGACAACGGACTTCTGGTCACGCCCACGATCAAAGCCGGCTGGGTCGGTCATATCAATCTTGCCCGCCAGGGCATGGACGGGTTTGTCCGGCTCAACATCCAAGAGAAAGATCCCAAGCTGAAAGCTCTCATCCCCGTGAAGTATGACCAGCAGCCCGCGTTCGGACGTCTCCAGGGCAATTGGAACGAATGGTCCTTGCGCGCGACGCCATCCTCAAGAATACCTGCGGCGACACAAGCCGCCCTGCGTAAAGCATTAGCTCAGAAATAACGACTGTCTATTGGACGTTGAAGTATTTGGCTTCGGGATGATGCAGCACGATGGCGGACGTGCTTTGCTCCGGGTTAAGCTGGAATTCTTCGGTGAGTGACACGCGAATGCGCTGGGGTTCGAGCAGTGTAAACAACTGTGCCTGGTCTTCGAGGTTGGGACAGGCGGGATAACCAAAGGAAAAACGTCCGCCGTGGTACTTCTGATGGAACCACTCGCGGATTTCCGGATGATCTTCGCCTTCGATGTGCAGCTCTTCGCGCATACGCCTGTGCCAGTATTCCGCCAGCGCTTCCGCTGTCTCCACGCTTAAGCCGTGCAGGTAAAGATAGTCGCTGTAGGAGTTTTCCTTGAAGAGCTTGTGCTCCTTGTCGCTGGCTTTGGTACCTACCGTCACGATCGAACACCCGAAGACATCGAACTTGCCTGAGGACTTAGGCAGGTAAAAATCACTGATGCACCGTTTCGGAGTCGTGGATTGGCGCGGAAAATTAAAACGCACCCACTCCGTCTTCCTATCTTCCTTATAAATGATGACCGAGTCGCCGTCTGACTGGCAGGGGAAATACCCATACACGACCTGCGGGACAAGCAGTTGATCTTTCAGGCAGTAGTCCTTCCACTTCTGGAAGAGCGGGTACACCGTTTCTTTAAATAGTTTGGCGTAATCTTCGGCGCTCGTCTGGCCGCGCGAAAAGCCCCAACGTACTTTGAGCAGCGCGGTCTCGTTGATATAGGGGAAAACATCATTCAGTGAGATGCCTCGCACGACGCGGCTTCCCCAGAATGGCGCTTTGGGCATCACGCTGTCGCGCTTGACCGGCACATGCACTGCGGGAGCCGACGCCACCGCCACGATGCCGGGCTTATTGGTGTGACCGGAACCGCCACGGGTCTCGTAAAGTGTCAACTTCTTCTCTACGGCGGGGTTGGTCAGCTCATCCATGATGCGCAAGCCGGTGAAGGCGTCCACGCCATAGAAGACGTACCCCTGATAAAGTTTGCGCAGGTCATCTTCTACAAAATTCCGCGTAAGCGCCGCCCCGCCCAGAAGAACCGGCGTTTTCACGCCGCGCTTGTTCATCTCTTCAAGATTTTCTTTCATCACCGCGGTCGATTTCACGAGAAGGCCGGACATGCCGATCGCATCCGCCTTCTGTTCCTGAGCGGCTTTTAAGATGTCATCGATCGACATTTTAATCCCGAGGTTGTAGACCTTGTAGCCATTGTTCGTGAGGATGATGTCCACGAGGTTTTTGCCGATGTCGTGAACGTCGCCCTTCACAGTGGCGAGCACGAGCCTCCCTTTGTGCTGGCCTTGGTCGGCTTTGGGCATAAAAGGTTCGAGATATTTCACAGCGGTCTTCATCGTCTCCGCTGACTGCAGAACGAACGGCAGCTGCATTTGGCCGGAACCAAATAGATCGCCGACCACGCGCATGCCGTCCAGAAGAATCGTGTTGATGATGTCGAGCGGGCCAGCCTTCTTCATGGCCTCATCCAGCAGTTTGTCGATCCCCTGTTTATTGCCATCGATGATACGCGCCTTAAGCTGTTCCTCCACGGTTTTAGGCGCTTCGTTCTGCGACTTGGCGGAGACCACCGTGGTTTTGGAGTAGTGAGCCATGATCTCGGTGAGCGGATCAAAGCCAGGCTTTCGCTCATCGAAGATCAACTGACGCGCGAGTTCTCTGCCCTTCTCGTCAATTTTGTAGAGCGGAAGGATCTTGCGAGCGTTGACGATCGCGGTGTCGAGTCCCGCTTCGATCGCGTAATGAAGAAAAACGGAGTTGATCACCTGGCGCACCTGCGGCGCGAGGCCAAACGAGATGTTGGAGACGCCGAGCGTGGTGAACACCCCGGGCAGTTCCTTTTTGATCAAGCGGATCGCTTCGATCGTCTCAATGCCGGCTTTGCGAAATTCCTCATCGCCCGAGCCAAGCGTAAAGGTCAGCGTGTCGAACAGCAGATCTTCCGCGCGCAGCCCAAAACGCTGGATCGCCAGGTCATGGATGCGTTTGGCGATCGCCAGCTTGCTGTGACGGTCTTTGGCCATGCCTTTTTCATCGATCGTCAGCGCGACGAGCGCCGCTCCATAAGTTTTCGCCAGCGGACAGACGTGGTTCATGCGTTCTTCGCCGTCTTCCATGTTGATCGAATTGATCACACAGCGGCCGCCGGCGCGCTTCAGCGCCTCTTCGATGACCGGCGCTTCCGTGGAATCGATAACCAGCGGCAAGCGTACCTGGAGCACCATGCGCGTGACGCATTCGTTCATATCGCGGATCTCATCACGTCCCACATAGGCGGTGCAAAGATCGAGGAGGTGAGCCCCTTCGTTGACTTCTTCTTTGCCCATCGCGGTCAGGGCGTCGTAATCTTCCAGTGCGAGAAAATCCTTAAATTTCTTTGAGCCGTTGGCGTTGGTGCGTTCACCGATGATCAGCGGCTTGGGTTCCTGCTTAAAGGGAACCTGGATGTAGAGACTTGAGGCGGCAGGAATCGCCTGGACGCTGCGTTTGACCGGCGAGAGTTTGCCGACCACTTCCACGACCCGCTTTAAATGTTCGGGAGTGGTGCCGCAGCAGCCGCCGACGATGTTCACGCCGAAGCGCGTCACGAAATCCTTCAAATGTTCCGCGAGCTGATCCGGAGTCAATCGGTAGACCGCTCTTCCGCCAACGTTTTCCGGAAGGCCGGCGTTCGGCAGCACCGAGATTAACCGAGGCCACTGCTGGGACAGCGTACGGACATGTTCGGACATCTCCTGCGGACCCGTAGCGCAGTTCATTCCCAGGGAAACAATGGGCAGCGGTTCAAGTGCCGTGATCGCCGCCGCCATCTCCGTGCCGAGCAGGAGTGTTCCCGTCGATTCCACGGTGACCTGAACCATGACCGGAAGATCTTTTTTGGCTTTCGCCAGAGCGTCGAACGTGCCGATCGTCGCTGCTTTCGTCTGGAGAATGTCCTGACAAGTCTCAATCAGCAGGAGGTCGACGCCGCCTTCGATCAGGCCGGTCGCTTGTTCGGCGTAGTTTTTGCGAATGATGTCGAAGGTCGTGTGGCCGAGCGAGGGGAGCTTCGTTCCTGGTCCCATAGAACCGGCGACGTACCGGGGATTGTCCTTCGTGCTGAACTGGTTGGCGACTTTCCGCGCGAGCTGCGCCGCTTTTACGTTGAACTCATGGACTCTGTCATCGAGACCGTATTCGGAAAAAACGATACGGTTGGCGCCGAAGGAGTTGGTCTCAACGATCTGACAACCGGCTTCAAAGAAGGAGGCGTGCAGCTCCTCGATCCACTGGGGATGCGTCTCCAGCAGGATCTCTGTACAGCCTTCTTTGCCCGCGTAATCATCAACGGTGGGGTTGTGAAGCTGGAGATTGGTGCCTGTGGCTCCATCAAAGATAAGGATGCGGTCCTGGAGAAGCTTTTCAAATTCAGCGCGGTTCATCGCTACCCTATTGTCGCATCTGGATCTGCTTGAGCGCGTCCTGCGCAAGCTGGCGAGTGGCGGGGTCGGAATCTGACAAAGCGGCCGTGAGAGCGGGAGCAGCTTTTTCAGCCAAAGTTCCAAAAGAGCCGAGCGCGGCGGCGGCCGCGCGGCGCGACTCCGGTAATTTTTCGCGCAGCATATTCATCAGCGAAGGGATGGCCTCTACGGGGGCAGGGCGGATCGAGCCCAGTCGCCGCGCGGCCTGCGCCCTCACCCAGGGATCAGGATCTTCCAGCGCCTGCATCACCGAGTTCTGTGGCGAGGAGTGATCCCTGCTGTCGGCCGTTAAGAGCGCGGCATCGAGGAACGCCTTCTTGTCCTGGTCCAGCTGTTCTTTCATAGAGGAATAATTCTTATTTTCTTCCGACTGCATCTTTTTTAATTCGGACCATTTGTCCTTACTGACATCTTCTTTGAGTCTTTTCTCGTCTTCCCATTTATCGCCGGTATGGTCTTTGGATTTCTCATCCGACATTTCCTTCTTGGCATCCGGCATTTTCGTTTCGATCTTCACGCCCATGGCTTTCAGGATGCGGGAGGCAATTTTGCGCGTGCCGGGGTCATCGTCGCTCATTGCCACCATAAAATCAGGCACCAGCCGCTGCTGGGATTCCGCTGACATGCGATTGAACTCTTCCACGCCTTGCAGGCGGGTGGGCTCATCCCCATAGAGCAGCTTTTCCGCCAGAGGGGAGAGCTTTACTTTTGCCCCGGCCGGCAGGGCAAGCAAAAAGAGTCCCAGCACCAAAAACTTTCTTAAAAATGTCATGAGATTCAGCATTTTAGCATCCTATCGACTAGAATAACCCCCATGTCTCGTCTGGAAAACGTCCTGCAGGCCATCGATTCCTATAACGCGCAAGACCCCCATGGTAAGGAGCTTCCCTATTCCAAAAGGCTCACCGAGTGGGTTCTGCGCTTAAATCCGACGCCTTCCGAAGACTTGCGCATTGCCGCGCGCGGCCAGCATATTGGCCGGTGGACTATCCCTAGAGATTCCTTTCCCATGGACAGGGGCGGTTACCTGCGCTGGCGTGAGGAGTTGAAAAAATTCCACGCCAGGCTCGTGACGGATTTTATGGCGAAGGAGGGATATCCGGAGTCCGATATCGAACATGCGCGCCGGATTATCCTCAAAAAAAATTTCCAGGCCGATGCAGAGGCACAGACCATCGAAGACGCTTTGTGCCTTGTGTTTCTGGAAACGCAATTTGAAGAGCTGCACCAGAAGACGCCGGACCCCAAAATGATCGACATCCTCCAGAAGACCTGGAGAAAAATGAGCGCGAAAGCGAAAGACATCGCGCTTACGATGAAACTCCCTGCCGAGCACACGCATCTCATCCTCGAAGCCTTAAAAACGCAAAAATAAGTAGCAATTTCTAGCAAGTCCTCACATACATATAAAGGAAATGAGCAACGGCAACGGAAAACTGAAAAATATTCTTTTTCTCTCCTTTGAAGCCTGCGCAGGAGATCTCGCCTGGCGCATTAAGCAGGAAGGCTACAGCGTCAAATGGTTTGTGCAGTCCAAGGCCGATCGCGAGCTCTACGATGGATTTCTGGACAAAGTGGACGAGTGGGAACCGCATAAAGAGTGGGCAGACCTTTTTATCGTCGATGATGTGAGCTTTGGCGGCATTGCCGACCGGCTGCGCAAAGAAGGGAAAGCCGTCGTAGGCGGATCCACGTATACGGATCGTCTCGAACTGGATCGCGATTTTGGCGCACAGGAAATGAAAGCGGCTGGACTCACCATCCCGGATTCCTGGGAATTCGAATCGTTTGATGAAGCCATCAAGTTCGTCAACAAAAACCCTGCTCGCTACGTGGTGAAGCCTTCCGGCAAAGCCCAGAACGACAAAGTCCTCTCTTTTGTTGGACACGAAGAAGACGGAAAGGACGTCGTTGCCATCCTTGAGCGCTATAAAAAGGGTTGGGGATCGAAAGTCCGGAGTCTGCAGGTCCAAAAATTTGTTTCGGGAGTAGAGGTTGCTGTGGGCGGGTACTTCAATGGCCAGGAATTCATCATGCCCATCTGCATTAACTTCGAACACAAAAAACTTTTTGCTGGAGAAATCGGGCCTTCGACGGGTGAAATGGGGACGTCGATGTTCTGGGCGGGGCCCAACAAGCTATACCGCGAAACGCTGGAGAAAATGGCGCCGCGCTTAAAAGAGGCCGGCTACGTCGGCTATTTCGACATCAACTGCATTGTCACCTCGCGCACGGTTTATCCGCTGGAGATCACGCCCCGCTTCGGTTATCCAACCGTCAGCATTCAAATGGAAGGCGTGCAAAGCTCCTGGGGTGAATTTCTCTACGCGATCGCGCAGCAGAAGCCTTACAACTTAAAGACGCAAAGAGGGTTTCAGGTAGGCGTCGTGATCGCCCTGCCGCCATGGCCTTTTGCCGATCTGGACACCTTTCGCAAATTCTCCGAAGACGCCGTAGTAATTTTTACCAAGCCTGGCATGCAGGGCGTGCATCTGGGCGACGTGAAGCTGGAAGAAGGCGACTGGAAGATCACGGGGCATGACGGCTACGCTCTGGTCATCACGGGGTCCGGATCTACGATGGAAGAAGCACACCGCGAAGCGTATTCACGCGTCAAAACGATCATTATTCCCAACATGTTCTACAGGACCGACATCGGCTTCCGGTGGCGCCATGAAGGCGATTTACTGCACACCTGGGGACTTTTAGCTTGATTTTAGAAGGAGCCGACGGGTTGGCCTTTGATGACGGCGACAATGCGGCGGTTCAGGCGGCGGCCTTCTTCGGTTTTATTGCTGGCGACGGGGTCGGCGGGGCCGAAGCCGTTCGTGGTGATACGCTCCGGGGAGATGTGATACTTCGAGATCATGACTTGCCGCACGCTTTCCGCACGCGCTGCAGAGATCCTCAAGTTCACCGCTTCTGACCCGACGTTGTCGGTGTAGCCTTTGATCTCACACTTGGCGTAGGGATACATGTCGAGGATGTGAGTGACGTTGCTGATGTCGTTGTAGTACTTAGCGTCCACCGCAGCGCTGCCCGGAGGAAATTCGATCCCGATGCGGTACGACGTGTTAATCGTTTTTCCGCTGCCGGACTTCGCCCACCCACCCAATGGAAGCCCGATCAAAACGGCCACAGCCCAAACCGCTAATTTATTTTTCATCTAGTTCTCCTTTTCAGAAATGGCGATGCCATGAGCGAGCGCTTCGGATTGGAGCTGGTCTTTTTCGAGTTGGCGAGCCAGCACTAAAGCCTAACGCCATAAGAGCGATTCTAATGAACTTGCGGCTTCCCGACAAGCCACCCGAGCTGTACCTTTCGCCTGTCAACCGGCTTTCTGGTATGCCGCAGTTCGTGTGTTAGAATATCGTCCATGTCCGTCAAAAATCCATCAATTCGAGTACGCTTTGCGCCGTCTCCCACCGGCTTCCTCCATATAGGCGGAGCGCGCACAGCGCTCTTTAACTGGCTCTTCGCCCGTCATCATCAGGGCTCCTTCATCCTGCGTATTGAAGATACCGATGAAGTCCGCTCTACGGAGGATTCGGTCAGCGGTATTCTTCAATCCATGAAGTGGTTGGGCTTGGATTGGGATGAGGGTCCCACCCCCGATGGCAAAGGCATCCTTGGCGACTATGGTCCCTATTTCCAGATGCAGCGCTTGTCCGGCTATCAGTCCACCTGCGACGAGCTGATCCATAAGGGTCTGGCTTATCCCTGCTACTGCACGACGGAAGAAGTCGAGAAGATGCGCGAACTGGCCCTTCTCGCCAAACGACCTCCGAAGTATGATGGCCGCTGCCGCAACTTGACTACGGAAGACCGCAGAGCAAAAGAAGCCGAAGGAAAAAAGAAATCCATCCGTTTTAAGACTCCGATCACAGGCGAAACGCGCTTTACAGATCTCATCCACGGCGCAAAAATATTTGAAAACGCTCTCCTGGAAGATTTTGTCATCCTGAAGACTACGGGAGTTCCCACCTACAACTTTGCGTGCGTGGTGGATGACCACCTGATGAAGATCAGCCACGTCTTTCGCGGTGATGATCACCTCTCGAACACTCCCCGACAGATGCTGGTCTATGAAGCGATGGGCTGGGAAGTGCCGAAGTTTGCCCATCTCGCCATGATCCTGGGCTCGGATGGGGCGCGGCTCTCCAAACGGCATGGCGCCACGTCCGTCACAGACTATCGCGATGCGGGATATCTTCCGAGCGCATTGCTGAATTATCTCGCGCTTCTGGGATGGGGAACGGAAGACAGTCAGCAGCTCTTTACGCAGAAGGAGATGGTGGAAAAATTTGAGATCGAGCGCTGCGGCAAAAGCCCCGCCACCTTTGATCCGGCGAAGCTCCTCTGGATGAACGGCGAATACATTCGAAAAACTTCCGCGCACGACCTGGGGGAGCTCGCAAAACCGTTTTTCAAAACCCGGGATGTATCCGCAGTGCCCGTAAAAACCTACGAGGCTGCCGTGACGCTGGAGCTGGAAAAGGTGAAGCTCCTGTCCGATGTCCCCACGCTCACCGATTTTCTGCTCTGGGATGACTTCGAATATCGCGACGAAGCGGTCACCAAGGTGCTGAAGGCCGAAGGTGCCGCCGGCATCGTGGAAGAGCTCGTTAAGCGTCTTGCGATGCTGGAGCCTTTTGACGTTCCAGGCATTGAAGCTTTGTGCAAAACTCTGGCGAAGGACAAAGGTGTGAAAAATGGCGCCATCTTCCATCCGCTGCGCGTTTCTGTCTCAGGGCGAACGGAAGGCCCCAGCCTCTGGCATATGGTCGAATATTTAGGAAAGGCTCGGACGCTCGAGCGAATTAAACGAGCTCAGCAGCTCATAGGAGGCGCCAGTGTCGGACGATAAAATGGAACTATCTGGAGACGCAGATTACCGATTTTTGTCACTCGCGATGTCGCTGGGTTCTGCGGCCTGGGCGCAGTTAGGAAAAGTGCCTCACCCGATTACCAACAAGATCGAAAAGGATATCGATCAGGCCCGCATGTCGATCGAATTCCTGCGCATGCTGCAGGAAAAGACCGAAGGCAATCTTACGGTGAAAGAGCAGGAAATGCTCGACAACCTCGTTTCAGATCTGGAGATGAATTTTGCGGATGAAATTCGCAAAGCAGAAGCCTTGGCAGACAAAAAAGGCCCTGAGATCATCGTGCCTCCAGGTGTTGCGAATGGCCCCGGGATTATCAAACCATGAACGTTTTACCCGTTTAATGATCTGTGCCGGCTGCTTACAGCCGAACGAAGTACGACGAATTTATTGTTGGCAATGCGGACGCTACCTTGCGCAAAAAGCAAGCAACGACGAGTACGGCAAGATATTGGGTCTCAAGGCCTCCTGGAACATGCAGGATCTTGAAACGGCCTATCGCCAGGTAGCAGACAAATTCCATCCAGACAAAAATCCGGGAAATGCTGAGGCGAGCGTAAAGCTTGCGTTCATTAACGAGGCGTATGAAGTTCTAAAGCGACTAGGCGGGGCGACTGAGGCTGTTAGCCCGAGTATGCCTGCGGCCGCGTCCGTGCAAGAGGTAAAAGACTCACATAACAAGCTGTTTACTTATACGAATCCAGCGCGCATGCAGCGTGTGTGGAACTTTAAAGTGACCGCTCTGTGTGTGGTGATCCTAGCGATCATCCTGATATGGAAGTACTACGGCAGTCAGTAGAGGCGGTAGCGCCGAATTTGTTAGTCTAAGCAAAATTTGATGTACAGCAGCGCCGAGCTCCCGGATTGTGTAACGGTAGCACGAGGGACTCTGAATCCCTTAGTCTAGGTTCGAATCCTAGTCCGGGAGCTCGGCGCTGAAGGACGAGTCCAAATGAAAGTCACTCTCTACCACAAGCCCACGTGCAGTACCTGTCAGAAAGTGCTGAAAGCGCTCAAAGAAAAGGGCGCGGATATCACGGCGATTGAATGCTTGAAGACGCCACCCTCGGTCAGCGAACTCGACAGCATCCTGAAAAAACTGAACGCGGACCCCGACATTCTCATTCGCAAAAAAGAGCCGCTTTATCAGGAAAAATACGCAGACAAAACGTTGTCGCGTTCCGAGTGGCTGAAAATTCTCCATGATAATCCCGTTCTCATCGAACGGCCGATCGTTGTCAGGGGAGACAAGGCGATGGTCGCTCGCCCGCCCGAAAAGCTGCACCTCCTTTTTAAGTGAAACAACGAGCTATCCTCGCGCTGTTCCTCTTTTTATCCGCTGGATCGCAGGTTCACGCTGCCGCCACGGCTTGGCAGTCCAATCCGCAGGGCGCTGTGCGGCTGATTTCCGCCTGGGACAATGGCCAACTTTGGCTGGGGGTGCATTTTAAGCCAGCGAAGAACTGGTACCTGTATTGGAAAGAACCCGGCGAAGCCGGATACCCGCCTTCCATCGATTGGAAAGGAAGCCGGGGGATCAGGAAGCCCGAAACGCTCTGGCCAAGACCCCTCAGACTCGTTCTCCCGGGGCCGATTGAAGAATTCGGCTACATCGGGGAAACCGTCTACCCGGTCCGTGTTGAAGTCAGTGAGCGGAATATTCATGTCGTAGCCCAAGTTTCGTATCTCACCTGCTATACATCCTGCATCCCTTACCGATACACCTTTGAATTGGACATTCCTGCAGTGCGGCTCGCAGCGCAGGAGGTCGAAGAGCTTCGCTTCATCAAAAGATTTCTCGCTCAGGTGCCGCGCGGTGTTTCGGATGAAATGGTGATGAAAGCGGCGGACGTTGTACGGATTTATCCTTCCGCCGAGAAAACCGCGAAGACTCAACATGCGCTTCCCTGGATTCTGGTGCTCGCGTTTGTGGGCGGTGTTATTCTGAATTTGATGCCGTGCGTCCTTCCTGTGCTTTCCATCAAACTGGCAGGCCTGCTGGAGCATTCGGGACAAGCGGCAACAAATGTCGTGAAAAGTTCGCTGGCGTCGGCCTTTGGGATTCTGGTCTCTTTTGAGCTTCTCGCGCTCGTCGCGGTGGCCGCCAAACGGGCAGGCCACGTCATCGGGTGGGGGATTCAATTTCAGAATCCTGTCTTTGTCACAATTCTTCTGGTGATTGTCCTGTTCTTCGCGCTCAATCTCTGGGGAGTGTTTGAAATCCAGATGCCGCTTTTCCTGGGACGCTTTGCCACGAGCTTCGGCTATCACGAGTCACTCTACGCGCACTTTATTTCAG
>JANLWZ010000132.1:0-2695 GCA_031364865.1 Elusimicrobiota bacterium | reverse complement strand
CGAAGCATTGAGCAGCCCTATGCCAAACAGCGCAAAGCAATAGTTGCCGGCAATGGGTTTAAGTGCAATCGCGGCAGATTGCGTGTCCTCCACGCGGAGACCATGCGTATAGAGCGTTGCTGCGCAGGTGACCATGATGGCAAACGTGATGATATTGGTCATGGCGCAGCCGGAGATGACGTCCAGCCGGCACATCGGATACTCGTCTTTGCGTATTCCCTTTTCAACGACGGAGCTTTGCAGATAGAACTGCATCCAGGGCGTGATCGTCGTGCCGATGAGACCTATGAGGATGACGAGATAATGCCTGTCCCACGTGACATTCCTGGGCATGACCAGCTGACCCAGGACTTCTTTCCAGGGCGGATGCACCATCCAGGCGGAGACGACGTAAGCGCCGAAGAAGAATACGGAGAGAAGAAATACTTTCTCGACCTTTTTGTAGGAGCCTTTCGTCACGAGCCACCACACAAATAAGCCAGAAAGCGGCACAGAAATGTAGCGGGAGATGTGAAACATTTCCAGACCAGCGGCGATACCTGCAAATTCTGAAACCGTCGTCCCTACATTCCCTATGAGAAGGCCGATCATGACGTAAAAGGTGGCTTTGACGCCGTAGTTTTCACGGATGAGGTCCGCGAGGCCTTTCCCCGTGACGGCGCCCATTCGCGCGGCCATTTCCTGTATGACAATAAGCGCCAGAGTGAGCGGAAGGAGTGTCCACAGCATCGTATAGCCAAAATGAGAGCCGACCACGGAAGCCGTGGCGATGCCGCCGGCATCGTTATCAATGAAAGCGGTGATCATGCCCGGCCCCATGATGGCGAAGAAGAGAGAGACGCGTCGGAATAAGGAAGAAAGTCCGTTAGGTCGCATGTCGTACATTCCCTAGTGGCCGGCGTGCTTTTTGCCGGGCCGCCTGCGCCAGGCGATCGGAATGACGTGGTGGAGAACGTCATCCACCGTGATAATGCCCTGCAGATGCTTTTCTTTGTTGATCACGGGCAGCACAGAGACTTTGTATTTGTCCATCAGGAAAGCGACTTCTTTCATGGGGGTATTGATGTAAACGTACACAGGTTTTGGAAAGACGGTGCTCTCCACAGTTTCCGATGGGCTCGCTGAAATCAGTCTTCGCAGCGTGGTGGTACCAATCAGCTGTTTGTGCTCGTTGATGATGTACAGATAATAGATCGTTTCCAGTTCCGGCGTCTTTTCCTTGATGAGAGTGATCGCCTTGGCCACATCGTAATCTTTTGGAATCTCGAGATATTCCGTGGTCATGATACCGCCGGCTTCATCCTGCTCATATCCCAGCAAGCTGGAAAGCTTCTTCGATTGACTGGTCTCCATGAGCGACAGCAACTGCTTCGATTGCGGAGCCGGCATCTCGCCCAGGAGGTCGACCGCTTCATCGGCGCTCATTTCGGAAAGCAGCTCCACCGCTTCGCGTGTATCCATGTGTTCCAGCAGCTGTTCCTGCTGTTGAAAATCGAGCCGCTCAAAAAGCCGGGCGCGGTGATGCGGATCGGCCGTACGGAAGAGTGCGATACGCTGATGGATGTCCAGACTCACGATGATTTCGCCCAGGTCTGCCGGCGGAATCTTCTCCAACTGTTGAGCGGTAAGATCCATGTGAATGGGATCAGAAGGATCGAGCGTGATGGTCTTCACAAATTTCCAGCTGACTAGGACGTCGCTGGTAAGGTACGAAGACGCAGGCCGCACAAGGCGGACCAGCTTATCGATCCATTTTTCCCATCCCATACGGCGCACCAGGCCGCGCGTTCCAATGTCGACGTGCACGACGCGCAGCGGCGCGACCTGCAGCAGGTGAACGTCGTTCACGCGAATGACTTTGTGGTTGTTAATGTCGACCACCTGTTGATCGAGGATATCTTTGCGGATGCGGTACACATCGGGATTCAGGTCAGGTGTGAACAGGAGACTGGAGGCTGCGGAGAGCAATTGCAGTCTTCCATCGGAAACAACAAAGTCTTTGGCGGGTACTTCCGCAAAGCGCTTTTTCCAGGTGCCTTGTGAAAGAATCACGGCGGTGATGGGAGGATAAGGGTCTTGTGGATTGATGACGAAGTCGCGGAATCGCCCCGCTACGCGGCCCAGCGAATCAAACACAGGTTTCCCCATGAGATCGGCAAAATAGATGAAAGAGGACTCAGACAACGTCAGCCCCCGCTTGTTTATCTCGACGGATCATCGACCAAAACGGATCCCATTCTTCCATGCGTAAGAACTTTGCCATGCTCATATAGACGATCACTCTGACTGCGATGATGACGGCAAGCTCAAGGGCGCGTAGGAGTTTCGCAGGCGCTTCAAATGACAGTCTCTGAACGAGATCTGCCTGAAGCGCCAGCCATGCAAAGCCAGCCATGCATAGGCAGGCCGCCAGCGATTTCATAAAAGTTTTCAAAATCCTGCCTCCACCTAATACTCCGATGCGCTGTCTTAACATCAAAAACAGAACAGCAGCATTCACCAGGGAGGCCATGGACGTGGAGAGCGCAAGACCCGCCACGCCCCACTTTCCGCTTAAGGCGTCGGCCCATTCGGGATGTGAAACGCTCAGGTGCGAGCGCGCATAGAGGATCAGGAAATTGAGAATGATATTCAAAGCAACGCAGGAGCTGGCGACGACAACGGGAACACGCGTCGACTGCTGCGCGTAAAAGGC